>JASUTA010000016.1 GCA_030445805.1 Clostridiales bacterium | reverse complement strand
GAGGCATCGGTGACTGATGTGTCGGCGGAACAGCCGACAAAGAGGAGAGAGAAGGCCAAAATAATAGGGATAAATACCTTATTCATAAAATCCTCCCAAAATTTTCTTTTCAAAGTCATCATACCATGATGCAGAGCCGTGGGCAATGAGTCAAGTGCACTATTCGGAAAAGAGCGGTGTGGAGAGGTAGCGTTCCCCGGTATCCGGTAAAATGACAACGATGGTCTTTCCGATGTTTTCCGGTCTTTTTGCCAGTTCTGAAGCCGCCCAAAGTGCGGCGCCGGAGGAAATGCCCACTAAGAGCCCTTCGGTTTTCGACAGAGATTTTGCGGCAGAAAAAGCGTCGTCACTTTTAACGCGAATGATTTCGTCATAAACGGAAGTGTTTAAAACTTTCGGGACAAATCCGGCGCCGATGCCCTGAATCTTGTGAGGCCCCGGTTTTCCGCCGGAGAGGACGGGGGAATCATCCGGTTCGACCGCGATGACTTTGATGTTTGGGTTTTTGGATTTCAAAAATTCGCCGGTTCCCGTGATGGTGCCGCCGGTGCCGACGCTGGCAACAAAAATATCCACTTTCCCGTCGGTGTCTTCCCAAATCTCGGGACCGGTTGTTTCGCGATGCGCCTTTGGATTGGCGGGATTGACAAATTGCCCCGGAATAAAGGCATTCGGGATTTCTTTTGCGAGTGCTTCTGCTTTTTCGATGGCACCTGTCATGCCCTTGGCGCCCTCGGTCAGAACGAGCTCTGCACCGTAACCTTTCAGAAGATTTCGGCGTTCGACGCTCATCGTCTCCGGCATGGTGAGGATCACGCGATAGCCTCTTGCCGCCGCAACGGATGCGATGCCGATGCCCGTATTGCCGCTTGTCGGTTCAATGATTACGGAATTTGAGTGAAGCAATCCCTTTGCTTCGGCATCATCTATCATCGCTTTTGCCACGCGGTCCTTGATGCTCCCGGCGGGATTAAAGTATTCAAGTTTGCCGAGAATAACGGCGTTCAGCCGGTGATGTCGGTTATAGTTGGTCAGTTTCAACAACGGGGTATTTCCGATTAAATCGGTTAAGCTTTTATAAATCTTAGGCATAGTCAAACCTCCTTATAACAGTCAAAACATATATGTTTAATATGATATAAAGATCATACTGTCTTTTTACAGTCTTGTCAAGGAAAATTCCGGAAGGGGGCATGTTTTAAAAAATTAACAAATGGGGTGTAAAAAGTGGGTATACATAATATAATAAGAATCAAGTGATTGCAGTAAGAACAGAGAGAAAGGACACTATGTCGGGAGAAAATAAACAGGGTTTTGCAGAGGCACTGCTTGAGTGGTACGATCAAAATGCGAGGGATTTACCTTGGCGGCGCGTGCATACACCTTATGCCATATGGATTTCAGAAATCATGCTTCAGCAGACGCAAGTGGTTACGGTCATTGACTATTACAAGCGATTTATGGCGCGTTTCCCGGATGTTTATCGTCTGTCGGAAGCGGCGGAAGACGAGGTTTTTAAATGTTGGGAAGGACTCGGTTATTATTCGCGTGCCCGACATATGATGCAGGCGGCACACGTCATTGTCTCTGAATTGGGCGGTGTTTTCCCCGAAGACAGAGATGCACTTCTTAAACTTCCGGGCATCGGGCCCTATACGGCCGGTGCCATAGCAAGTATTGCTTATAATGAGCCCGTTCCGGCGGTAGACGGTAATGTGCTTCGCGTGATGGCCAGAGTTTATGCGGACGGGCGCGACATCGGGAATCCGAAAAACCGAAACTTTTTTGAAACACTGGTAATGGCACATATGCCCGATCGGTCCGGGGACTTTAATCAGGCGCTCATGGAGCTCGGCGCATGTGTTTGCACACCAAAACAGCCGGATTGTGAAAATTGTCCGGTAAAAATGTTCTGTGATGGGTATAAAAATGGAAATCCCACTGATTATCCGATTAAATTGCCAAAAGCGGCAAAAAGCATTCACGATGTGTCGGTTCTGGTTTTGAGGCATATGGGAAAAATCGCAGTCGTCAGAAGGCCCGAAGGAGGTCTTATGTCAGGATTGTGGGGATTCCCGGTCGTGATGGATGAAGATAGTGAAACCGCGCATCTCAATTATTTTGAATCCCACTTGGGATACACCGTTACAAGAACCGGGCTCGGATCGAAAGCAAAGCACATTTTCACGCACCGCGTTTGGAACATGCAGGTTTACTATTACGATTTCAAAGACCCGGAACAGGGACTTGAAACGGTTGATGATCCGGAGTTGCGCTGGGTTTCGAAAAAGGATATGGAGGCACTTGCCTTTCCTACAGCGTTTAAGAAGCTGTTTAAAGGGATTGATTTTTTTAGAAAGGGTGATTGATATGAAAGAAATTATCATGTACACGACTTCCACTTGCCCACATTGCAAAACGGCGAAAGAATATTTGAACAGCAAAGGATTTCATTATATTGAAAAGAATGCTTCTGTCGATCCGGTCGCGCGCAATGAAATGGCGGCAAAAAAATTGATGGGTGTTCCGTCGTTCGTAATCGGTGATGAGACAATCGTGGGATTTGATCGCCAAAAAATAGAAGCTCTTTTGGATTATACCGTAGAAGCCTGCCCGAAATGCGGTCAGCGCGCGCGCGTACCAAAAGGGAAGGGAACCGTTCGGATCACCTGTAAACAGTGCCAAAACACGTTTACATTAAAGACAAAAACTATGTAATCATCGGAGGTTGGTCATGAATGTATTGCTGCTGTACAATCCAAGAGCGGGATCCGGTAATTTTAACGGCTATTTGGATGACATCATACGCGTTTTTCAGGAGAAAAAACAATATATTATCCCGTATCGCTTACAGGATTTAAGTGCGCTTGAGGATTTTATGAAAGCACTCGAACCTTCAACGATTGATAAAGTGATTATTGCCGGAGGCGACGGAACCATTCATCAAGTCGTCAATCTGATGATTCGGCTTGGTATTGATCTGCCCGTCGCTATTTTCCCGCTTGGAACCGCCAATGATTTTGCACAGTATTTTCATATCCCGCGGGAAATTGACGGTATGATTCAAGTGGCAACAGGGGATAAGACACTGGCGTGTGACATCGGAAAAGCGAATGATCGCTATTTTATCAACGTCGCCAGCTTTGGAAATCTCGTAGACATCAGTCAGCGGGTCAATGAACAAGCCAAAAATATTTTGGGCGTTTTGGCGTATTATATGAAGGGCATTGAGGAAATTCCGAAGCTTAAACCATTTCGTGCGCGTATTGTAACAGACGACGCCGAGGTGGAAACGGACATTCTCTTCACGCTTGTCATGAACGGACGTTCAGCGGGCGGCTTTAAAAAACTGGCGCCGTATGCGGAAATCAGCGACGGCCTTTTTGACGTCCTTATTTTCAAGAAATGCCCGGTACTTGAGATTATGCCGCTTTTGGTAAAGGTTTGGAATGGCGAGCACCCCAAAAGCGATTATATTCGCTATTTAAAAACATCCAAACTGGAAGTGACTTGTCGGGAGAATATCGTATCGGATTTGGACGGTGAAACGGGGCCGGCATTGCCGCTCAAAATGGAATTGCTAAACAAGCGCCTGCGCGTCGTCGTGCCGCAGGACTATTAGGCGCAACAGAATAAAAACGAACAACAGAACAGAATAAAAGCCAACAACAGAATAAAAGCCAACAACGGAATGAAGGCGAATAGTCGAAAGAAGAGAGAAAAAGAAATCGTATTATAAAAAACAGTGAGGTGTATTGATGAAAATCGGATTAATCGGACTCGGAAAAATGGGTTATGCACTGGCGCTCAACATGCGTGATAAAGGTGTTGACGTGGTCGTTACAAATCGTTCTTATGAAAAAGTGGAAGAAATCGCAAGCGAAGGGGTCAAGGGCGTTCGCACCGTCGAAGACCTCGCCGAAGCACTCTCGGGAGAGCGCCGGGTCATTTGGCTGATGGTTCCGGCAGGCGACGTTGTGGATCAGACCATTGAAAAGCTTTTGCCGCACCTTGACAAAGGGGATATCATTATTGACGGCGGAAACTCCAACTATAAAGACACGCTCAAAAGACATGCTTACTTAAAAGAAAAGGGCATTGATTTTCTCGACGTGGGCACCAGCGGCGGCACTTACGGCGCACGAAACGGCGCATGTCTCATGGCAGGCGGAGAAGCAGAACCGGTTGCATACGTCGAATCAGTACTGGAAAGCATTTCTATCGAAAACGGCTATGGCTATTTCGGCGCTCCGGGCAGCGGTCACTATGTAAAAATGATTCACAACGGCATTGAATATGGAATGATGCAAGCCATCGGAGAAGGTTTTGACATTTTGAAAGCATCGGAATTCGATTTGGATTTTGAAAAAGTCTCCCGCGTTTGGAGCAACGGCTCCATCATTGAAGGGCTTTTGATGCGCTTGATGCATGAAGCGTTTAAAGAAAGTGCGGACCTCTCCGATATCGTCGGTAAGGTAGACGCTTCCGGTGAAGCGGACTGGACACTTCAAGAAGCCATTCGGCTGAAAGTTTCCGCGCCTGTAATCTCACAATCGCTGTTTGTCCGATACAAATCGAAAGATGAAGAACGGTTCAGCGAAAAAGCGGTTGCCGCTTTGAGAAATCAATTCGGCGGACACAAAGTCTATAAAGCATAAGGAGACGGAGAATGCTTTTTACAATATTCGGAGCAACCGGCGATTTGACGGCTAAAAAGCTCGTGCCCGCCCTATATGCGCTCTACATGGACGAACAATTGCCGAAGCGTTTTGCCGTCGTTTGCATCGGCAGGCGCGCTTATAATGACGGGGTTTTTTTAGAAGAAGTTCGCGAAAAATTATCCGGCGTATATGACAAATGGGAAGATTTCAAAACGCATATTTCTTATTACCAAATGGATTTTTCAAATCCGGAGGCCTATGGTGATTTTGAAGCGTTTGTCCGCGCTCAGCCGCAAAATGAAAGCGGCGATAAAATTTATTACCTGGCGACGGCACCGCGATTCTTCCCGATCATTGCGAAGGCTTTGATCGAGCATCGTCTTCTTACGCGCGGCGACATGCGGGAAAAAATCGTATTCGAAAAACCTTTCGGCGAAGACCTTGAAAGCGCTGTTTCCTACAATCGATTGTTGTTGGAATCCATAGAAGAGTCGCAGGTATACCGCATCGATCACTATCTCGGAAAAGAAATGCTTCAAAACATCATGATGATTCGATTTACCAATAAGATTTTTGAAAGCATTTGGAATCACGAAAATATTGAGCATGTCAAAATAGTGGCGTATGAATCGGAAACGGTGAAACAGCGCGGCGGATACTATGACAGTGCAGGTGCTCTGAAAGACATGATGCAAAATCACCTCTTTCAAACACTGGCACTTGTGGCAATGGACCCGCCTTACGGCCTCAGCGATGAACTGATAAAAAATCAAAAAGTAAAAGTGCTTGAGCACCTGCGCGTGGAATCACCGATTATTTTCGGGCAGTATGACGGCTATTTGGATGAAAAGGGCATTCCGCCCACATCCAAAACGGAAACTTTTGTGGCCATGAAAGCGTTTGTCGATCGCCCAAGGTGGCTTGGGACGCCGTTTTATCTGGTGACGGGTAAGAAAATGGATGAAAAGCGCGCCGAGATCGTCATCACATTCAAAGATTCAAATTGCTTGTTTGAAAAAGGACAGCCGGATAAAAACAAATTGACGATTGAAATATTCCCGCGTGAAGGCATTATCCTTCAATTCAACGGGAAAGCGCCCGGTCTCGTCTCTTATGCAATGCCGATGAAAATGGATTATTGCCACATGTGCAATGTGATGGGCAATTCCCCGGAAGCTTATGAAAAACTGATTCTCGACGTCATTCACGATGATGCGTCTCTGTTTACGCGCTGGGATGAAATCGAAAATGCTTGGCGTGTGATCGACCGTATTTCAAAGGGCAAACAAAACGAACCGCTTCATATCTACAAAAATCAATCTGAAATTGAGGCGGTCGTCCGAGACTATTGGGGAGATAAAATCATATGAGTTCAGAAATGAAAGACATTACCATGCCCATCTACGAAGGGATGATGGTTTATAAAAACAAGCCGGAAAAACAATTTAAAAGCATTCAGCGCGCGACGCATGCGGAAAACGGCTATCATGAAGGCAGCGTCTGTATGGACTTGCACACAGGGACGCATATCGACATGCCGCTTCACGTCATAGACGGCGGTGCGGATTCGACGCATTTTGATACGGATTCGGTCAATGGGCCTTGCGTTGTGGTGGATTTCAGCAAGGAGACGTCTCGAGCGGTGGATGCGAATTTTTTGAAGAAACAGTCGATTTTAGAGGGCGACATTGTCCTCATTAAGACGAAAAATTCGTATGCGGAAGCGTTTGATTTCGAATTTGATTTTTTAGAGGCGAGCGGAGCGGTTTATCTGCGCGATTTGCAGGTTAAAGCCGTCGGAATCGACGCCCTCGGCATAGAACGCAATCAGCCGGGACAGCCGACGCACAAAGCGCTTCTCGGCAACGGCATTTACATTATTGAAGGGCTGGCTTTGAAAGCCGTTGAAAGCGGGCGCTATCTGTTTCATTGCTTCCCGCTCAAGATTATGGGCGTTGAAGGGTTGCCGGCACGCGCGTTTCTCAGCCCACTTCCGGAGGAGGAAAAATAATGAGCATAAAGACAATTGTACTGGCAGGCGGCTGTTTCTGGGGGATGGAAGCGTATTTTAAGCGATTCCCCGGCATTGAGAAAACGGAAGTCGGTTATGCGAACGGAACCACGGCAAACCCGACTTACGAGGAAGTCTGCTCACATACGACGGGGCATGCGGAAGTGCTCTACATTCACTATGATCCCGAAGTCATTACACTGAACGAAATTCTCGCTCATTTTTGGCATGTCATTGACCCGACGTTGATCAACCGTCAGGGCGGGGACATCGGCACGCAGTACAGAACCGGCATTTATTATACGGATGAGGTGGATTTGCCTGTGATCGAAGCGTCGGTTGAAGCCGAGCAAAAGCGGTATGAATTGCCGATTCGAACGGAAGTGATGCCGCTCAAAGCGTATTATCCCGCAGAAGAGTACCATCAAAAGTACCTCGATAAGAATCCCGGCGGGTATTGTCACATTAAATTGGATTAAACCTGTGATGGGTGAAAAAAAGAACCGGCGATGTGCCGGTTCTTTTTATATTTGCAATAAAAATGATGCGTTATTAAATATTATTGTTACTTCCTCAAAAATGTTATATAATGGTATATATTTCGAGGGGGTGCAAATAGATGGTGATCAGTTTCAAAAAACTCTGGAAGCTACTGATAGATAAAAACATGAAAAAGAAAGATCTGCAAAGACTTTCCGGAATCAGTTCGGCTACCATAACGAAGCTCGGAAGAAATGAAAATGTAAATACAGAAATACTTCAAAAAATATGCACGGCTTTACAATGCGACGTTTGCGATATTATGGAATTTATGCCAATGACAGATCAAGAGAAGGAGCAGAACAATGGCTGATAATAGAAAAGAACAGGAACGCGCTGAACTACACCGCACCATATGGGGAATTGCCAATGACCTTCGAGGCAGTGTTGACGGCTGGGATTTTAAACAGTACGTTCTTGGGATGCTCTTTTACCGATATATTTCAGAAAACTTGACGGACTATATAAATCGCGGAGAAACGGATGCCGGAAATGCCGGATTTGATTATGCAAAATTGAAAGATGCGGAAGCGGAAGAGGCTCGCGCTGATTTGGTACAGACAAAAGGTTTCTTTATTCTGCCAAGTGAGCTTTTTCAAAATATACTAAAAAAGGCCCCAACGGATGATAATCTCAATGAAACGCTGGAGAAAGTCTTCCGTAATATTGAAAGTTCCGCACAAGGCAGTAGTAGTGAAGATGATTTCAAGGGTTTGTTCGATGATATTGATGTAAACAGCAATAAACTTGGCGGCACCGTGGCAAAACGTAACGAAAAACTAGTCAAACTCATGAATGGTATCGGTGATATGAAGCTTGGCGACTACAAGGACAATACCATTGATGCTTTCGGGGATGCCTATGAGTACCTGATGGGCATGTATGCATCAAATGCCGGAAAGAGCGGCGGGGAATACTATACACCTCAGGAGGTTTCAGAACTGCTCACCCGTCTCACTTTAGTTGGGAAAACAGAGGTCAATAAGGTCTATGACCCGGCTTGCGGCTCAGGGTCACTGCTTCTTAAATTCGCTAAAATTCTTGGCAAGGAAAACGTTAGACAAGGTTTTTACGGACAAGAAATTAACATCACGACATACAACCTTTGCCGCATCAATATGTTTCTGCATGATATTGATTATGACAAATTTGATATTGGTCATGGTGATACGTTGACCGACCCTTTGCACTGGGATGATGAGCCGTTTGAAGCGATCGTTTCCAATCCCCCGTACTCTATTAAATGGGACGGTGATGCCAACCCGCTTCTTATAAATGATCCGAGATTTTCTCCTGCGGGTGTGCTTGCACCGAAGTCAAAAGCGGATCTCGCATTTATCATGCACAGTCTTTCTTGGCTTGCAACCAATGGAACGGCGGCAATTGTATGCTTCCCGGGGATTATGTACCGTGGCGGTGCGGAACAAAAAATACGCAAATATTTAATCGACAATAATTACATAGATTGTGTGATTCAGTTGCCGGACAACCTTTTTTATGGGACGAGTATTGCAACCTGTGTCATGGTGTTGAAAAAGTCTAAGACCGAAAACAGTACACTGTTCATTGATGCGTCCAAAGAATGCGTGAAGGTCACCAATAACAATAAACTGACCGAAGGACCTGACGGGAATATTGAGAAAATTATTGCCGCCTATACCGAGAGAGCAGATCAAGACTATTTTACAAAAATCGTTTCCAATGCGGATATCGGCGAACAGAATTATAATCTTTCGGTCTCTACCTATGTGGAGCAGAAAGACACCAGAGCGGTTATTGATATTGTCAAACTCAATGCAGAGATTGAAAAAATTGTAGCGCGTGAGCAGATTTTAAGAAATGAAATAGATAAGATCATTGCTGAAATCGAGGTGGAATCATGACTAACGGATTTCAATTTTTAGTCTATCGCTCCGCCGGAGAAGATGTATCGGTCAATGCAGTGGTTAAAGATGAAACCATTTGGTTGACCCAAAAAGCGATGGCAGAATTATTCGGGGTGCAGACGCCGGCAATTAGCAAACATTTAAAAAACATCTTTGAAGAGGGTGAATTGGATGAAAAAATGGTTATTTCCAAAATGGAAACAACCACTGTACATGGCGCAATACCAGATAAAACACAGACACGAGAAACACAATTTTATAATCTCGATGCAATCATTTCCGTCGGCTATCGTGTGAATTCAAGACGAGCAACGCATTTTCGGATCTGGGCAACCGGTGTATTGAAAGAATATATGACAAAAGGGTTTATTCTTGACGATGAACGATTGAAGCAAGGTAAGACAGCTTTCGGAAAAGATTATTTCAAAGAATTGTTGGAGCGCGTACGATCGATTCGCGCGAGCGAACGCCGTATGTGGCAACAGATTACAGATATATTTGCTGAGTGTAGTATTGACTATGATAAAGATTCCCCGGTGACCTATGAATTCTATGCCATGGTTCAAAATAAATTTCATTTTGCCATTACCGGACACACGGCGGCAGAAATTATTTATTCAAATGCGGATCATAACAAAGAAAATATGGGACTAATTACATGGAAAAACGCACCGGAAGGGCGCATTTTAAAATCGGATGTAACCGTTGCAAAAAATTATCTGAATGAAAAACAAATCAAACAGCTTGAACGAACTGTGACAGGATATTTTGATTATATAGAAGATCTTATTGAACGGGAAAACACCTTCACAATGGAGGAATTTTCGATAAGCATTAATGAATTTTTAGCCTTTCGAAAATATGAAATTTTACCTGATAAAGGAAAAATTTCGAAACAAACGGCTACCTTAAGAGCAGATGCCGAATATGCTGAATTTAACAAAACGCAGAAGATTACTTCAGATTTCGACCGTGAAGTTAAGCGCCTGATTGAGAAAGGCGGTAAAAATGATGAGTAAGCTGGAAGAATTGATTGAGAAATTGTGTCCAGATGGTGTTGAATATAAACGGCTAGGAGATTTTGCCACAATTACCCGTGGAGGCAGTTTTCAAAAAAAAGATTTTTGCGATAGCGGTATTCCATGTATTCATTACGGTCAGATTTATACCCGATATAGTTTATTTGTAGATACGGCACTTCAATTTATAAGCGCTGAGACTGCAAAAAAATCAAAAATGGCAGTAAAGAATGATCTTGTAATGGCTGTTACAAGCGAAAATATTGAGGATGTTTGTAAATGTGTTGCATGGTTAGGAGATGAAGATATTGCAGTGAGTGGTCATACTGCGATTATTCATCATAATCAAAACGCAAAGTATTTATCTTATTACTTTCATTCAAGTATGTTTTTTGTCCAGAAAAGAAAATTAGCTCATGGTACTAAAGTTATTGAGGTAACACCGAATAAATTGAATGACATAAAAATCCCCCTCCCGCCCCTGCCAGTGCAGCAAGAAATTGTCCGAATACTAGACAATTTCACGGAGCTTACAGGAGAGCTCAAAGAAGAACTTACGGCAGAGCTTACAGCTAGGAAAAAACAATATGAGTATTACAGAGATGAATTGTTTGGAAGAGATTATGATGAAATGCTGAAGAGAGCAGAAGAAAAGCAAATGCAAATAGTTTCGTTGGAGCAACTTGGAAGTTTCACACGAGGCAAGCGTTTTGTGCGTAATGACATAAGGGAAGAAGGAACTCCTTGTATTCATTATGGGGATTTGTATACACATTATGGTGTAAGTGCAGAAGAGACTAAGTATTTTCTCGACGAAAACTTATCAAAAAAAATGAGATTTGCTCAAAAAGGTGATGTAGTTATAGTACAAGCAGGTGAGAATGACATCGATATTGGTATTGGTGTTGCATGGATGGGAAATGAAGAAGTTGCAGTACATGATGCTTGTTATATTTTTAAGCACAATATAAATCCTAAATATGTCTCACATTATTTACGAACAAGTATTTATCATCTTCAAATAAAAAAATATGTATCTGTCGGTAAAATTTGTGCAATTAATGCTCATGGACTTGGAAAAGCTTTAATTCCTGTCCCATCTCTTCAAGAACAAGAACGTATTGTAGCGATTCTCGATCGCTTCGAAACGCTTGTCAATGATATCACCCAAGGCCTTCCCGCTGAAATCGAAGCAAGACGTAAGCAGTATGAATATTACAGAGACAGGCTACTGACTTTCAAGGAGGTGAGGCATGAGTCAATATAATATTGTGATTTCCTCAAACGAATCCACGGTTGTTGCCGAATATGTAGCAGAATATAATTGCTCAAACGCCTATCAGTCCGAAGCGCAATTGGAGCATGATTTTATTAAGCGTCTGCAAAGTCAAGGTTATGAATATGCCGGTATTACCAATGAAGCAACGATGATTGCCAATCTGAGAAAGCAATTAGAGCTATTAAATAACTTTGCCTTCTCCGATACCGAGTGGGAAGGTTTTTTTAAAAAGTGTATCGCCGGCAGCAATGAGGGGATTGTCGAGAAAACTCGTAAAATGCAGACGGACCATGTTCAAATTCTGAAAAGAGACGATGGCAGTTCAAAAAATATATACCTAATAGATAAGAAGAACATTCACAACAATCGATTACAGGTCATCAACCAATACGTTGAATCCGAAGGAGCACATGACACCCGTTATGATGTAACTATTCTGGTGAATGGTTTGCCTCTTGTCCATACGGAACTGAAGCGACGGGGTGTTGCTATACGTGAGGCGTTCAACCAAATCAAGCGCTATCAACGAGACAGCTTTTGGGCAGCAAGTGGTTTGTTTGAGTACGTTCAGATATTCATTATCTCCAACGGTACACATACCAAGTACTATTCCAATACCACGCGCTCAAGTCATATCAAGGAAACCGGCGAAGGAGAACGTAAGAAAAGCAAAAAGACCAGCAATAGCTTTGAATTCACCTCCTACTGGGCGGACGGTAATAACAAAGCAATTGCCGACCTTGTCGACTTTACAAAAACTTTTTTAGCCAAGCATACTTTACTCAATGTGCTGACAAAATACTGTGTATTCACTTCGGAAGATTTACTGCTTGTGATGCGCCCATACCAGATTGCGGCAACGGAACGAATTCTCTCCCGGATTGAAATATCGAGCAACTATAAGAAAACCGGAACGATTGATGCGGGCGGTTATATTTGGCACACGACAGGCAGCGGTAAAACACTGACTTCTTTTAAAACGGCTCAAATCGCATCGGCATTACCGTATATAGACAAGGTTTTGTTTGTCGTGGACAGAAAAGATCTCGATTACCAGACCATGAAAGAATACGACCGTTTTCAAAAGGGAGCTGCCAACAGCAACACGTCAACGCGAATATTGAAAAAACAGCTTGAAGACAGCACCGCTCACATTATTATCACAACCATTCAGAAGCTGGATGTATTTGTTTCCAAAAATAAAGGGCATGATGTTTTCAAAAAACATATCGTAATCATCTTTGACGAGTGCCATCGCTCTCAATTCGGCGACATGCATTTAAAAATCGTGAAGTCTTTTAAAAATTATCATTTGTTCGGTTTTACTGGAACACCAATCTTCGCAGCGAATGCCGTAAGCGGGGGCAATCCGCTTTTAAAGACGACACCGCAGGCTTTTGGAGACAAACTGCATACCTATACCATTGTGGATGCCATTAATGATGGGAATGTACTGCCCTTCCGTATTGATTATATCAACACAATGAAGATGAAGGTGGGGATATCGGATAAAAATGTATCCGCTATAGACAAGGAAAAGGCTCTGGCGGACCCGAAACGAATTCGTGAAGTTGTAAACTATATTCTTGAGCACTTTGACCAAAAGACAAAACGGAACAGTTTCTATTCCTTGAAAGGGCAACGTGTAGCGGGGTTTAACTCCATTTTGGCGGTCAGTTCAATCACAGCCGCAAAGAAGTATTATGCCGAACTGAAAAAGCAACTTGCCGATCGTAATAGAAAATTGAATATTGCGACCATCTTCAGCTATAGCGCAAACGAAGCAGACCCGGAGGATGTGTTTTCTGATGAAGATTTTGACACGGAAAGCCTCGATAAATCCTCCCGCGACTTTTTAGATTCAGCCATTGCGGATTACAATGACGATTTCAATGTAACTTTTGATACCTCTTCGGAAAAATTCCAAAATTACTATAAGGACCTATCCCTCCGAATGAAAAAACGCGAGGTTGATTTATTAATTGTTGTGAATATGTTCCTGACGGGCTTTGATGCAACGACTCTTAACACATTATGGGTGGATAAGAACCTGAAACAGCATGGATTAATCCAGGCATTTTCCAGAACCAACCGCATTTTGAACTCAGTAAAGACATATGGCAATATTGTCTGTTTCCGCGACTTACAAGAGAATACAGATGAGGCAATTGCTCTTTTTGGCGACAGGGATGCCGGAAGCGTTGTTCTTCTGAAGACCTATGATGCCTATTACAATGGTTTTGATGAGAACGGAAAACACCAACCGGGCTATGTGGAGCTCATTGAGGAACTGAGAACGAGATTCCCTCTTGGTGAAGCAATTATCGGAGAACAAAATCAAAAGGACTTTATTAGTCTATTCGGAGCGATCTTGCGACTTAAAAATATTCTGACTGCATTTGATGATTTTTCAGGAAATGAAATTTTGTCTAATCGTGATTATCAAGACTATCAAAGCGTTTATATCGACTTATATCAAGAGTTCTCCAAAGACAAAAACGCCGACAAAGAAAAAATTAATGACGATATCGTCTTTGAAATTGAGTTGATCAGGCAAGTTGAAATCAATATCGACTATATCCTCATGCTTGTTGCTAAATTCCATGAATCCAATTGTGAAGACAAGAGCATTTTGGTATCTATTGATAAAGCCGTTAATTCCAGCATTCAACTTCGAAGCAAAAAAGAGCTTATTGAACATTTTATCGACAGCATCAATGTTTCTTCCAAGGTGGACGAAGAGTGGCGGAAATTTGTACATAAGCAGAAGGAAAACGATTTGGATGCAATCATAAGTGAGGAAAAACTGAAACAGGAAGAGACGAGAAAATTCATAGACAATTCTTTCCGCGATGGTACCCTGAAAACGACCGGGACGGATCTTGATAAAATCATGCCCCCGGTTTCACGCTTTGGAGGAGGAAACCGGGCGGCTAAGAAGCAAGGTGTTACGGATAAGCTGATGAGATTCTTTGAAAAGTATTTTGGATTGGTGTAATTATTTTTTTCTGGTTATTTATATTTTTATAGCGAGATCGGTTTGAATTTGAATGGCGGTGGGTGTCGTGGCGAGACCGCCCAATGCGGTTTCGCGCAGGGCGGGGTGAAGCGACTTCCCGATGCGGTACATGGCGTCGACGACTTCGTCGAACGGGACGACGCTGTCGATGCCTGCGAGTGCCAGTTCAGCGCACATCAAGGCGTTTGCGGCGCCCATGGCATTGCGTTTGGCGCATGGACTTTCAACGAGTCCGGCAATCGGATCACAGACGAGTCCCAATAGATTTTTGAAGGCCATGGCGGCGGCGCTGAAGGCGGATTCTGCGGAACCGCCGAGCATGTGTACGGACGCGGCGGCAGCCATGGCGGACGCTGTACCCACTTCGGCCTGACAACCGCCTTCGGCGCCGGAGATGGTCGCATTTTTCGCGACGAGTTCTCCGATGACATTGGCTGCGAGCAAACCGTCGATCAATGTGGGCTCAGCGAGTTCAAAGCGTTCTTTGAGCGTCGCGAGAACTGCGGGCAGGACGCCGCATGCACCGGCCGTCGGCGAAGCGACGATTTTGCCCATTGAGGCATTGACCTCCATAGTGGCGAGTGCGTAGCTGGCGGCAGTGGCAATGGTCTTGCCGCAGACCGTTTTTTCCGTATCGTAGCGGCGTTTCAGGCGAACGCTGTCCCGCTTGATGATTTTGGCTTTAAATCGGCTGCCGTCTCCGTTCAGCCCGGTATCTACCGCAGCAAACATAACGGAGAGAACATCGCTCAAATAGGCGCGAATGTCTTCGGGTGAGCGCCCTGTTTTTTCAGATTCGTCGATTAGGGCAAAAGCGCTGAGCGACAAGTTCTGTGCCTGACAAACGGCGATAATTTCTTTTGAATTTGATAGCTTCATGGCTCAACCTCAATCATAGATTTTTTCAATGACATTGAAATAATAAATGCCGTCGGTAACGGAAAGTGCCTCAAGAGCCGATGGATCAATGGATTCATCGGTTTCAATGATACCGATGGCCTTGGTGCCCTTTTCCTCTCGGAAGAGGCGCATATTGGCGATATTGATCTGGCGGTCGGCCAAGATGCCTGCGATTTTAGCTAAGAGACCGGGTGTATCCCTGTGGTGGGTGACCAAGGTGTTGTAGCTCCCCGTGTATTCAATTAAGATGCCGTTCAGGGCTTGAATGACCATTTTCCCGCCGCCGATGGAGACGCCGAGAATGTCCCAGACCTGTCCACTCGTTGTGACGAGGTGCACATTGACTGTGTTGGGATGGGCGACGTCGCTGTAGTCCGTTTTAAAAGAATAGTCGAGACCACGCGATTTTGCGATTTCGAAGGCGTCTACAATGCGCTCGTCATCCGGGCGAAAGCCTAAAATGCCGCCGAGCAGGGCGACGTCGGTTCCGTGTCCGCTGTACGTTCTGGCAAATGACCCGTAGAGTGTGAATACCACCGATTGAATATCGCCTTTGACAATGCTTTGTGCCGTATATCCGATGCGGCAGGCACCAGCGGTATGCGAACTGGACGGCCCGATCATAATCGGACCGATGATATCAAAAAGGGTATAATCTTTCTGACCGTAATCGTTCATGGAAAGCCTCCTGAGTAGTTGAGTGAACCATCAGACAATTTTCGTGGTCCACGTTTCAAGATTCCAGATATCGGTTGTAATGTCTTTATAGAATTCGGGTTCATGGCTGATTAAGAGAACGGTGCCCGGGTATTCAATCAGTGCGCGTTTGAGTTCGGCTTTGGCGTCGACGTCCAAGTGGTTGGTCGGTTCGTCGAGAACCAGAAAATTCGTTTCACGATTGATCAGTTTACACAAACGCACTTTGGCCTGTTCACCGCCGCTTAGGACGACGACTTTGCTTTCAATGTGTTCCGTAGTCAGGCCGCAACGCGCCAAAGCAGAACGCACTTCATACTGTGTAAATGCCGGGAAGTCTTCCCAAACTTCCTCAATACAAGTTTTGTAGCTCGGATTTTTAATTTCCTGTTCAAAGTAGCCTGTGTACAGAAATTCGCCGGTTTCAATCTCACCCGAAAGCGCCGGAATTTCTCCGAGCAAACTCTTGAGAAGCGTTGTTTTTCCGAGGCCGTTTGCGCCGATGACGGCTACTTTTTGACCGCGTTCCAGACGCAGGTTGAGCGGACGGCACAAAGGTGTGCCTTGATCGTATCCGATGACGAGGTCGCGTACTTCAAAGATCAATTTTCCGGAAGTTCGCGCCGTCTTAAAGTCAAATTCCGGTTTCGGTTTTTCGCGTCCGAGTTCAATGCGGTCCATTTTGTCCAGTTTTTTCTGGCGAGACATGGCCATGTTTCGGGTGGACACGCGTGCCTTATTGCGGGCAACGAAATCCTCCAGGTCGGAAATTTCCTGTTGCTGTTGTCGATAGGCGGCCTCGATTTGTTTTTGCTTGGCTTCGTGGACGCGCATGAAATTGTCGTAATCTCCGACATATCGATTGAGCTGGCGGTTGTCCATATGATAAATTAAGTTGACGACGCTGTTTAAGAACGGGATGTCATGTGAAATCAAAATGAAGGCATTTTCATAAGTCTGCAAATATTTTTGGAGCCATTCAATGTGCGCTTCATCCAGGTAGTTGGTTGGTTCATCGAGCAGTAAAATGTCCGGTTTTTCAAGGAGCAATTTGGCGAGCAGAATTTTGGTGCGTTGACCGCCGCTGAGCTCATCGACCAATCGATCGAGCCCGACATCGAGTAAACCGAGTCCTTTTGCCACTTCGTTGATTTTGGCATCGATGATGTAGAAATCGTTGTGATCCAAAATATCCTGGATGGTGCCGACTTCCTCCATGAGGGTATTGAGTTCTTCCTCGGAGACGTCACCCATTTTCATATAGTAGTCGTTCATTTCGTTTTCAAGGTCGAACAAGTAGCCGAAAGCCATCTCAAGTACTTGCTTGATGGTTTGGCCGCTTGAAAGGGCGGTATGCTGATCCATATAGCCGACGCGAACGCGCTTGGACCATTCAATTTCACCTTCGTCGGGTTGGAGTCTGTGTGTGATGATGTTCATAAAGGTGGATTTTCCTTCTCCGTTGGCGCCGACGAGTCCGATGTGCTCCCCTTTGAGGAGGCGGAAGGAGACCGAATCAAAAATGCCTCGGCTTCCGAAACCGTGGCTCAAGTTCTTTACAGTTAAAATGCTCATATAAATCTCATTTTCCTTTGAAAAAAGCCGTTCAGCAACGGCCTGTATTTTTTTACATGCCTCTGATATTATATAATAAAAGGCATTCAAAAAGCAAAATCAAAAGGGAGGCAAAACAGCCCATGCATATTAAGATTTCTTCAATAAAGGAAAAACCGGAATTATCCTATTTAAAAAGCTTTGAAATTTTGTATCAAACGCGTAGCGGTCGCCAATCGGTATGGGAATTGGTTTCCCGAAAAGGACTGGAACGACTGGAGGATGAAATTTACAACGGCGGGCGTTATTCGGATGGAACGATGATTTTCGCAGTTGATGAAAATAAATCTCAAGTGGCAATGCTCAAAGAATATCGAGTTTCGGCGGGACGGTTTGTCTATACGCTTCCTGCGGGATTGGGAGATGCAGGTGAAACGGTTGAAGAAACAGCTGTGCGCGAATTTAAAGAGGAAACGGGAATGGATTTCAGTCCGCTGTGGGCAGATCAGTCGAGGTATGTATCGGTAGGGCTGACCAACGAATGTGTGACCGCTGTATACGGCTATTACAGCGGGGTGCCGAGTACGGCGTTTTTAACAGATGAGGAAGAAGCGGAAGTGGTGTTTGTCGATCGCGATCGCGCCAAAGCGTTGCTTGCTTCCGAAGAAGTCACGGCGAGGAGCGCTTATTTGATTCAGGGATTCTTTAAACTCAATCCTTTTTTTGAATAAAAATTGGAATGAGTGATATAGTGTATTTAGCGGAGGATAGCAAATAAGCACAACATATTTGATTTTTTTTTTTCAAATTCCTATATCCTGTGTTTTATTTATGGAAAATATCATAGTTTAGTGTCTTTCTAATGAAAACTTCATAATGAATTTGAATAAAAAAAAGAGCCAAATCCTAATCAGATTGGCTCTTTTGCTTTAACTATTCTTTTGACCACTTTTCACCTTTATCCCATACTGAATTATTTTTCAAACCAATTCCCATAACCAATTCAACAAGAATTATGTATATGATAAAAAATGGTACAAAAATCATCAACTTCCGATTCTTCTTTATTAAATCTTTTAATCTCTTTGCCATAAAAATCTCCTTAGTCCAGTTGTATTTCCCCCTACTGTAGGGATAATCAGTTTTACGTTAGACACTTATCTAACCATTCAATTACATTCTTATATCTTATGTTATCATACTATTTTTATAACATAATTGATATCAAATTCATATAATTTATGCACAACTAATAAGGTGACATCCCAAATATGGGCTACCCAGTAAGAGAATCTTTATAGCGTTGTTGATTAAGGTAATCGATATCTTCTTTGTACATCTTCATGACTTTGTCTTGGTTAATTAAATAAATAATAATCTCAGTTGCTTTTGGATGCTTTAACATCTCAGATACAACAGCCCAGCGAACCCATTTCCTTTTGTGCTTGACGCCAAATTCTTTACAGGCTTCTTTAATGCGAGTCTCAGGAATATCCAGTAAGTAGGTACGTTTGTCAAAGCTGATAACCCTATCTTCTTCGTCGAATTTAAAGTACTTATTCTTAGTGAGTTCTTGAGCTTTTTTCGTGTATGTCTTTAGAAGTGTCATATATCTGGAACTTGGCTTTGGTAATGTTAAAACCTTGGCTTTAAGCTCCGTTACAGTGTATCTTCCTTGGTACTTTAGAATTTCAACAAGGATTTTCTCTGCATCCCGTTTTGAGTGCGGATATCTGCCGTTATCAACGCTCCAGTTTTTTATGAACGTAAAGTATCCAATGTAATCTTCCAGATATTTGGTCGATACATTGGTCATATTTCCGTATATAAAGCCTTTGATTTCACCGTGAAGTTGATTAACCCTTGAAAGATTGAGCTTGTTTTTCTTTTTAATCTCTTTAAACTCTGCATAAGGAAGAAACCCATTGAAGGTCAATCGGTCTATTAATCCTTTATCATATAACTTTAACTGTATTGCTTCGTTAGACTGATGCTGTTTAATTGCAATAGCTTCATCTGAGCGGGATTGAGATACATACCCGTGTTCAGCTAAAATCTTCATGAAGTTAGATGGTCGCTCATAATGCGGAATGTTTTGAACCTTACAGTAATCTCTGTAAACAGAGTTTCCATCGGAGCAGATATAAGCGGGGGCATTAAGATGATTCTCAAACATATCCGTGAAAACATCAGGCGTTAATCTGCCAAGTCCAGTAACCTTACAAACACAATGACCAGTATTATCAACTGCGGTTGTTACGGTTGCAAATTCAGCACCCATGACGCCATATTTTGATGGATTGTAACCGTATCGAGGCTCTCTTTGTTCGTCTTTTCCAATATAACTTTCGAGCTTTCTGGAGCCTTTTTGAGCCTCTCTGATGAATGTTTCATCTACTTGAACGATTCCGCTAAGAACAGGCTGAGGCATTGAAGCCATAGCGTGTATTATTTTATGCCTCCATAAGAATAAAGTTTTATGGTTTATACCTACATAGCCATAATCTTTTTCAAGTACGGATTTCATGCCTGTGAGCGAGTAATTGTTGAGTGTCATTTCCATGACCTTAACCCAAACGCTCCAGTGCCATTTAGTTTTTTCCATGATTGTATTTGTAAAGAGCGTGAATTGGTTCTCACATTTTTTACACTTAAATCTTTGAATGTGATTTCTATTTCCGTTTTTTACTACATGCTCCGAACCACATTTTGGGCATTTCGTATTTATTTTAAGTTTTTCGAGTCTTTTCTGAAGGTCAAGACTGTTAAGTACATCAATGTCATCTTGAACGTTAATTTGATGATTATATCCATAGCGAATCACCATATCCTTGAACTCAGAATATGGTAATGAATTTATATGATTTTGTAAATCGGCTAATTTTGACTTCATAATCATCAGTCCTTGTAAATAGAAGTGTTACTTACATTATAAAACATACGTTCGTGTTTTTCAAGGAGAAAAAGAACATTTGTTCTTGATTTTAACTTAGAAAGGTTGATACAAAAAGATTTAAAGCCATCCTCCGATTATTACACTATATCAGGAATGAGAAAAAATATAGTGATTTTGTTTAAACTATGCTATAATGAAGTGTTAATTCTAAATGTGTGGTGGGAAGTCCCACCGGTGTTGGACGGGTTCATGCAGTACGAGCGGGCCTTAAAGACCCGATATACTTATAGAATAAATGTGGGTGCAGCGAAAGCTGTGATAATTTAAGCAAGATGTTTGAGAAAGGAATACTATGGATAAGGTACAGTTCAGTGAATTAGACTGTTCAAAAGAAATTTTAAAAGCAGTGGCAGATATGGGGTTTGAGGAAATGACGCCCATTCAGTCCATGGCAATCCCCGTGGCGTTGACCGGAAAAGACTTGGTCGGTCAGGCACAGACGGGAACCGGAAAGACGGCGGCGTTTTCAATTCCGATGCTGGAAGGCATCGATCCGAAAGACAAAAGCGTTCAGGCGCTTGTTCTTTGCCCGACGCGCGAACTCGCCGTTCAAATTGCGGAAGAAGTGAAGCGCATCAGCCGCTATAAAAAAGGCATTCAAATCCTCCCGGTTTTTGGCGGGCAGGATATCGAACGACAAATCAGAGGGCTTAAAGGCGGCGCACAAGTCGTCATCGGAACACCGGGTCGCGTACTCGACCACATGAGACGCCGAACGCTGAAAACCGATGCGTTGAAAATGTTGATTTTGGATGAAGCGGATGAAATGCTCAATATGGGTTTCAGAGAAGACATCGAACTCGTTTTGGATCAAGTGGATCATGACATTCAGATTATGCTGTTTTCAGCGACAATGCCACCGGAAATTATGAATATCATCAATCGTTACCAAAATGACCCTGAAATTTTGAAAGTGGCGCACAAAGCGTTGACGACACCAAACATCAAACAGGTCTATTTGGAAGTCAGAGAATACGATAAAGTGGAAACCTTGGCTCGATTGATGGATTTGTACAACTACAAACTGTCAATTATTTTCTGTAACACGAAGAAGCGCGTAGACGAATTGGTGGACATGCTTCAGGCACGCGGCTACCTGTGTGACAAGATTCACGGCGACATGAAGCAAACTCTGCGACTGAATGTCATCAATAAATTCAAACGCGGGGATATTGAAATCCTCGTTGCGACAGACGTCGCGGCGCGCGGACTCGATATTGACAATGTGGAAGCGGTTTTCAACTATGATATGCCGACACATGAAGAATATTATGTGCATCGAATCGGAAGAACGGGCCGCGCAGGTAAAGAGGGGATTTCCTATACGTTTGTAACGTCAAGAGATTACCATTTGCTCCGCAGCATTATGCGATACACAAAATCCGAAATCGAACGTCACCCGATTCCTAAGATCAGTGATGTTGAAAAAATCAAACAAAATGCATTCCTGACGCAAATCAAAAGCATTATTGATGCCGGGATTGATCAAAAATACATTGAAATGGTTGAATCTTTTGCGGAAGAGACGTTTTCTCCTACGGAACTCGCCGCTGCCTTGCTTCAAAAGGAATTGTTTGTTGAAAATGCGAAAGAAATCGACAGCATCGACAACAACCGTGTGGTTTCTACGGGTCGCAGAAATGCAAAACCGGAAGCGCCGCGTGACGGTCGCAAAAAGACGCGTGTGGCACGAACCGGTATGTCCAAATTAAAACTCAATGTCGGAAAGAGCAATGACGTGCGCCCGAGAGATATTGTCGGAGCCATTGCAAACGAAACCGGCATCGACGGACGTTCCATCGGCAACGTCGAGATTTTTGACAATTTTACTCTGGTTGAAATACCGGAAGCGCAAGCGGACCGCGTGACAGAACGCATGAAAAACCGTGTCATCAAAGGCAAGACGGTTTTTGTGGAATCAGCGGGAAAAGCGCGCATCAAAAGTTCAGGCGACGGGAAAAAGAGAAAGGTGTCCGAAGGGGCACGCGACAAGAAACGCAGAAAATAGATTCAAAAATCACAGACAGAAAACAGACGCAAAAATAAACGTAAAAATAAACGTAAAAAATTAAAAATAAGAAAAGGCGTACCGTCACAGAGGCGGGCGCCTTTTTTGATGCGAGTGGTTATCGAACGGCCTGAGAATACACGCCGGTCGAATCCGGAGACAGATTCAGCAGTTGATCTACGGGAACAATGGTGTAGCCGCTTTCAAGGAGGACGTCAATCAAACGTCCGACAGATTGTGCTGTACTGGCATAATTGTCGTGGAGGCGAATGATCGCACCGTCAAACACGTGATCGGACACATAAGTGACGATGTAATCCGGGTCTTGGTAGATGCGATCTTGCGGATCAACCGACCACAGAATAAACGGCAGATCAATTTGTTTTAGAAGTGCTTCATCAAACAAACCGTAGGGCGGTCTGAAAAGCATTGGCGTTTCGCCTGTAATGGCCTCAAGCTTTTCCTGAGTTTTTCCGAACTCGATAAAGCGTTCATCATCGGAAAGCCGGGTCAATTGTGGGTGCGTGAAGGTGCCGTTCCCCAGAATGTGTCCTTCTTGGACGATGCGAACACAAAGAGCCGGATAGTCTTCGGCACGATTGCCGAGGCAGAAAAAGGCGGCTGGGACATTGCGCTGACGCAGGGCGTCAAGAATGATCGGCGTGTAAATGGGATGCGGGCCATTTTCAAAAGTGATGGCCACACGCGGCGCATTATCAGAAGGAATGGAGGGCGTAATCGGTTCATAGCCGGTTCGGGTCGCATTCATATCATCGGAAACCACTTCGCCGCCGTTGTAGGCACTGGCATCATCTGTAATGCCGGTTGTTTCAGCGTAGCTTTCCAAAAATGTCGAGGCGTGCGCCACGTTTAACACAATGTGTGCGGCAAGCATATCATAAGGCAATTCGACGCTTGGTGTTCCTAAATAGGCGGGGCCGAGTTGATAGAGGTCGAATATAAACTTGAGCCCATCCGGAAGAAGGAGAAAATGCTTAAAGTTATCGATGTTCGGAAGCAGTCCTCCTTTAATCCAGTTGACGTCCACCGTAGCAGGAACCAAGTCTTCATTTTTTATCACATCGTAAGTTAAGTGTGAAAGAACGTTGAGGTATGTGTCATCGCTGAAAAGGTCCTCCAGAGACAGCAATGTTTCAGCCTCTTTGTCAAAATTAAAAGTAATAATGTCTTCCGACGGCAAGGCGGCACCGAGATATTTGGATTCCTTGAACAAAACGGCATAGTAATTGGCATCATCCCGTGCGACGGTATACGTCAGTTTGAGTTCATAGGGCCATTCGTTCCGATGACTCGATCCCAGTGCGGAGACTTCTTGTTTGTAGAGCTCAATCTGTGCATTGACATACTGCGTCAGCATTTGATCGATAAACGGATCGCCTGTAGCCGGATAAAACGCTGAAAGTGTGTAGTTTTCATCATCTTCTATAATGGATTGAATGCCGGGATAGAGCGTTTCGCCGACATAGTCGTTCTGAGTGAGCGGGTCGACGAAAACGGTGGTATTTTCATACGAAGTGCCGCATCCGGAAAGTGCTGTCAAAACAATCGATAAGATTAGAAACATCAGCGTGCGTTTCAAAAACATCATCCTTTTCATTCTCGTTGGTTCTTTCATTTTTTTATGCGAAGGAATAAAACTTTAAGATAATTTCCCTCTTCGTAGTTGTGGTTGTACCTGAAATCTCTGGGCAAACGGAAGGTTTCGACAACAGTGGCTTGTGCTTTTGCCTCTTGAACCCCTTTTTCTACCAGGCGCTTAAATTTGTCGAGATCAATGGTTGCCGAGTTGTTGGAAGCAATCAAAAGACCACCGTTTTCTGTGAGTTGAATGGCATCCTGTACCAATGACGCATAGTCTTTTTCGGCACTGAATGTGCCGGTTTTGGACTTGGCAAAACTCGGCGGATCCAAAATGACGACGTCGTAAAGTTGCCCTTTTTTGTAGGCGTATTTGAAAAAGAGAAAGACGTCATCCACAATGATTTCATGTTTGGCAGGGTCGATCCCGTTGAGTTTGAAATTCTCGAGGGTTTTCTCATGGCTTCGATTGGCGAGGTCGACGCTCGTGGTCTTTTTGGCACCGCCCAGAGCGGCAAAGACACTGAAAGCACCGGTATAAGAAAACGTGTTGAGCACGGTTTTTCCCTTGGCATATTGGTTGCGGATGGCCTTTCGCACTTCGCGTTGATCAGTGAAGAATCCCACCATGGCGCCGTCTTCAAAATGAGCGGCGAGCTTGACGCCGTTTTCCGAGACGACAAGCGGAAATTGTGCCGGAGAACCGGCAACGAGCCCTTC
>JASUTA010000159.1 GCA_030445805.1 Clostridiales bacterium | reverse complement strand
TATTTTTAAATAAAACCACAAGCAAATGATTCAGCACGTTTCGTTTATCGTCGTCCACACGTCGCCTCTTTTTTTACTTTGATATTCAAAATAATGGTCTCATTTTAGCAGACTTATCCTAAAAGTTCAAGTCCTTTCTAAAGAAAAATGCTTCTCTACAATTTCTTGCGATCTCCGCTCACGTTCATAGTAATGCACAGTCATCTCACGATCCACAAGAATGACCGTTTGATAACGCGTGCCATACTTAGGCATTTCAATATAGAGAGAAGATAAGGTTTTCTCCAGCGCAAGATCGATCCCTGTATCGGGCAAGAGTGCCTCCGGTGCTTCTCTCCTGTCCGAAAGCAGATTGAAAAGTTTTTCGGGGACAACTTCATCATTTTGTATCAGTTTTGAAAGGCCCTCTTTTAAAAGAACGACTTTCGGCCAAGGTGTATTTAAAAAAGCATTGCTCATGCCGTGCACACCGGAATCCACTTCGATTATTTCTCCCGAAATATTCGAATAGTAATGTACCTTGTTAATATCTCCCACGAGCAGATTGAACGGATCATACCGCTCGGCGTTTTCGTTGATTTGATTTAAATAGTCCTTTGCATTCGGAGAACCCTCAAGCAAAAAATCACGTGTCAACAATCCCCTTGAAAGCGGCAACTCCAAGTGTCTGGAAAAGTCGCGGTAATTGGTGATAAAAGCAACCTTGCCCGCCCGATTGATGCCTGTCCAAGTCCCCCCTTTTTTGAGATCTTTTCCGGCGAGGATAAATTGCTCTGTTTCTTCCCACCAATGGGCACGCTGTGTCGGCCTTTCATAAAATTCATCTCTGTTTCCCACAAAAATAAACGGATATTTTGAATGGATTTTTAGTGCAAATGCAAGCGTACACATGTCGTTTCTCCTGTCTGACTTTTTTCAGCTTCTTTGCGTGTCACATCGTCTCTTTATGCCGCATTTCTTCAATCAAATCTGCCACGTCACCCTCGCTGATCGGTTTGGAAAAATAATACCCTTGAACGGCATCGCAGTTCTTGCGTTTCAGATTGGTCAATTGATCGGCAGTTTCAACGCCTTCGGCCACAACAAACAATTTCATCTTGTGCCCGATGTGAATAATCGCGCGCACCAGTTCCTCTTTTTCAGAAGAATGACCGATGGCGTCAATAAATGATTTGTCAATTTTCAGTGTATCAATCGGCAATTCTCTCAAATAACTCAGCGAGGAATACCCTGTGCCGAAGTCATCCAATGCCACACGAATGCCTCTTTGTCTTAATCGTTTTAATTTTTCAATGGATTCATCCAGAGCTTGAATCAATACGGTTTCTGTAATCTCAATTTCAAATTGTTCGGGCTGTAAATCGTATTTGGACAATGTTCGCACCAAATGACTTTCAAAGTCTTCTTGAATCAATTGAAGCACGGATACATTCACAGAAATGTGATATGGGATATGCCAAACGCGTTCAACCGATTTAATAAATCGGCAAGCTTCCTCGATCACCCACTTCCCAATAGGGATAATGGTCTGCGTCTCTTCGGCAATCGGAATAAAATCATTTGGCGGCACCGCTCCGAGTACCGGATTATTCCATCGTATCAGAGCTTCGAATCCAGTGATTGAATGATCTTTGCAATCCATTTGCGGCTGATACGCCAATCGAAATTCATTGTTTTTTAAGGCACCCTTTAACTGTTTTTCGCGTTCCATTCTCCAAATAATTTTTTCAAACATGTAGTTTTCATAACGCGTGATGCGAGAACGCCCGGTTTCTTTTGATTTATACATGGCGAGGTCCGCTTTTGTCATAAGCGCTTCAAACGTATCACCGTCATGTGGATAAACCGCGAGACCAATGCTCAAACTATTGGTAAAAATGCTATACTCGACTTCCACAGCCTGATTGAGTGATTGGAGCACATGTTTTGATATCTTTTCAACAGTTGCAACCGACAACCCCTTACAAAAGATAATAAATTCATCTCCGCCGATCCGATAAAGATTACATTCCTCCGGGATTGCCAACTTAAGGCGCCTTCCGATTTCAGCGATGTACTGATCTCCAAAGAAGTGCCCCATCGTATCATTGATGCGTTTAAAATGGTCAATATCTGCCAGCAACAACGCCAGAGGCGACACGCCTTTTTCCATTTCAGCTTTGAAGTCACGTTCCAGGGCACTCTTGTTAGGCAAATGCGTCAATTCGTCATGGAAGGCCGAAAAGAAGAGTTTGTTTTCCATGTTCTTGATATTATCAATATCCGTATAAGCCATCACCGTTCGATAAGGGATTCCATCTTCATCAAAACGCGTTGTACCGCGCAAGAGAAACCACTTATATTCCCCTGATCTCGCCCGTATTCTACACTGCATTGAAAATCCGTCCGATATTTCCATTCGGTGTTTGTTGAGTAACATTTTATAGACTTCCAAATCATCCGGATGCATTAAGGATTCCAAAAAATCCAAATCGTTCATTTTTTCCATCGGATAGCCCAGTGCTTCATTCCATCTTTCGGAGAAATAAACCGTGCCTTCTTTTACAGCCCAATCGACAACACTGTCTTTCACGGCATCCAGAATCAGTTGATTACGTTCTTCGCTTTCCTGCAAAGCATCATAAAATTCATTTAACGTCTCCAACTGAGCACGCAGTTCTTCTTCCGAAGCGGCAATTTCATCCAGATATCGTTTTTGTGTTTTATTTGTTTCCGCCAGTTCATCTCTTAAATGCCGCATTCGTCTGGAGTGAATGGATAAAGCCACCACACTGACACTTAAAAAAATCAAGATCAGTATAATCGAATAAATCAGCGTTCGATGTGCCTCAAAAATGGAAATCGGTTTATTGATGATTTCCACATCGGGCGGAATCGTTTTAACATTGATTCCAAATCGTACCAACGCATTGTAATCCAAGCACGCCTCATATAAATCCGTTCGAATCAAAGGCAAATCCTGGGCTTGCGTCCCATTGAGGATTTTTGCGGTCAATTCTGCCGCATGTTTCCCCTGCAACGTTCCGCTCAGCATCGTTCCTCCGACAACGCCGCTACCCATTGCAAAATCATAAAGAGAAAAGACCGGCGCTTTTGAGCGTTCCGAAATTAAACGCGCCATTTCCTCATATTCTATGGTTCGTCCCGTTCGATCACGATAATACGCCGTCAACAAAATGCTGTCTGTAGCCGCTACATTTTCAACGCGTCGAATGACCCCTTCAATCGTGTCGTCTGTAATCGCCTCTACGTGTATTTCCGGATACATATTTTCAATAGCGGCTACTGCGGTTGTACCCATGCTCTCCCCGCTCTCGGTTTGATCGTACACAACGTAGAAGACCTTCATTTCCGGATTGAGCTGTTTGGCAAGGCGAACCGTCTGTTCGATATCGACTTCTTCGATAACGCCGGTTAGATTGTCTGCATTCTCAGCCAGCAACTGATAACTTTTTTCACTGACGCCGCAAAAAACAATGGGAACACCCTCAAACAGAGTGCCGCGATTATTAAGCGCAAAGGCAAAGGCCGCATCATCTGAAACAACAACCGCCTTTAAAGACACGTCCTTGTACTTATAGGCAATTTCCTCGTAAAGTATTGTCTTTGTCTTTTCTGTCGGATATTCTTTCCAATCCATATACACGTTATGGACTTTCACTTCTCCGCTGTATTCGGATGAAAGCGTCTCTCTAAACCCGTTGACGATATCGTCCGTCCACTCCAGACCATAGTGATAAGATGAAATGAACAGCACATCGCTTACGCCCGCGCCGGGATCAAAAGGAATTCCTGAAACAGGATTCGTATCTGCAAAAATAGGCGGTATTAATGCGCCCAGCATTAGTACCGCCAACAAAAGGGTCAACCCTGTCTTCAGGGGATTTAATTTTAATTCTTTTATTTCTGATGCCACTGCTTTTAATCTCATAGGATCACTCCAAGTACGCTCGCTCAAAATGGTGTCAGATTTTAAAAACAAGAAAATAAAACTTAAATCAGCACATGCTCCTCTTCATCAAGTGCCGCGCATTGCACGCGTGCCACATAATGCGGAACACCTTTTAATCCGATGCGATAAGAACCGCTTTTTTCCGTGTCAGGCTCAAGATCAACAATATTAACGCCTCCGGGATTAACCACTTCTACAGGAGAAGCGATGCCGTATTTCGCCAGTGATACCGCCGCAGAAGCGGAAGAACCCGTGCCGCATGAGGTTGTCAGATCCTCTACACCGCGTTCATAAGTAGTTGCTTCGATACGATTGCCACCCAGATGTCTGACAAAGTTGACATTGGTTCCGTTTTTAAATACTGCATGATTATAATCCAACGCATACCCGATCTGACGAAGTTCTTCTTTACGATACTGGCGATTTTCTTCCATGAAAATAACCACATGCGGCACGCCAACGGTCAGGAAACGGTAATATACCGTCTCCCCATTGACGAGAATCATATGTGTTTCAAGTCCGTCTTCAATAGACAGCGTTCCAAATCCGATACGAACACCGTCTTCTAAAATTTCCGCCCGGATCGGGCCGGCCAGCGTTTCAAACTGCATGATCTCGCTGGCAATCCCATGATCGAAAGCGTAACGGGCAATACAGCGTGCCCCGTTGCCGCACATTTCACCTTCCGATCCGTCGGAATTAAATATACGCATTTTAAAATCTTCTGTTTCAGATGTTTCAATGATCAGGAGGCCGTCTGCTCCGACACCGTTTTTTATATCACTATCCCGTTTTGTCAAAGCAGAAAGTTGCGCATCCGACAAGGACAGCGTCCGGTTATCAAGCAACAGAAAGTTATTGCCGTTGCTTTGAATTTTTGTGTACTGAATCATAGATAGGGCCTCCGTCATTTTTTATTTAACCCTGATTATACTATAATTGCGCTTACTTTGCCACGTTTACAGTATAAACCGTTCAATATTTCTCTGCATACTTTCAGCCAGCTGTGCCAGCGATTCACTGGCATCCGCAATTTGTTGCATAGCAGCGGTCTGTTCTTCAACGGAAGCAGATGCTTGCTCGGTACTCGCCACATTTTCTTCTGAAATCGCTGATAAGTTTTCAATAATGCCAATGATTTGATTTTTTCTCTCTGTCATGCCCACACTGGAGACATTGAGTTTATCAATAACAGATTTTACGGCTTCAATGGCTTCGGCGATACCGTCAAACGCTTTGTTGGTTTCATTCATGCTGACTCGTTGAGAATCTGTATGCTCTGAAACTTCCGCCATTGTGTCCACTGCCTGCTCTGCTTTTTGAATCAATTCATAGATAGTCGATGAAATTTCTTGAGCAAAATTCGTGGATTGTTCAGCCAGTTTTCTGATTTCTTCAGCGACCACGGCAAAGCCTCTTCCTGCTTCTCCCGCTCTCGCCGCTTCAATAGCAGCATTGAGTGCCAACAGGTTCGTTTGATCCGCAATGCTTTGAATCATAGCATTGGCCTTTTCAATTTTTGAAGCGCTGCTACTCGTCTCCTGAACAATCGTCTTAACACGATCAACCGATAAACGATTTTGCTCGGTCTTTTCAACCAAATCCTCTAAAACGACAAAACCTTCTTTTTTATAGTGATCTACAGACTCAGCCGATCCGGTCAACACTTTAATCAGCTCGATTTCTTGGTTAATCGCCGTACCAAGCGCTTCAACTTGTCCTGCTCCATCGCTGGTCTCTTTAGCCTGATCCGTCGCTCCACCTGCGATTTCTGTGATGGTTTTGGCTACTTCATCTGCCGCGGAAGCGGTTTGCTGACTGGTCGCCGTCAATTCTTCCGAAGAAGAAGCCACATTTTGAGCATTCTCCGAAATGTCCAAAATGAGGGTTTTTAA
>JASUTA010000158.1 GCA_030445805.1 Clostridiales bacterium | reverse complement strand
AGGTGGACTAGTTTCTGGCGAAAGTTGGTATACTTTGTGGCGAAAATCGGACTAATTCTTGTGGCGGTAAATGGCCTACTTTATTTTACCACCCACAAGTAGACAAAGACAGGGTGCGATGCGTGGGAATGAGTGCTGAATTTTTGCGACTTTGTATAAAAACGTGTTATATAAATCATACATATCATTATTGATATAGAATGCCCAGAAAACTTGCATGGGCTGATGGGTGGATTTTACTGGTGAACAGAGTTGAAAAGTGATAGCATAGTAACCAAGTCGAGAGGGAAAAAACAAACTTCTTCAAGACCTCGATATGAAAATTCATCTCCGTGAGAACGGTTAATGTTGTGATATATCAAAATTGATATATTTTAAACAAAGCAGTGTGTAACGAGATTGAACCAACTACAAATATAATGCGCGCGTTGTAGATAGATATCGAATTGAGATTGTATATTGTATGAGGAGGATTTCAATGTCAAGCAAAAAAGTGTCGGAAAAACCGACGAAGAGACCTGAAATTGTCAACAATGTAGAAACGTTGATGCAGCGACTGGATGAAGTTCGATCGGCTCAAAGTATATTTGCTACATATACGCAAGAACAAGTCGACAAGATTTTTCTTGCAGCCGCCACAGCAGCAGCAAGAAATCGAATTCCGTTGGCAAAAATGGCAGTTGAAGAAACGAAAATGGGTGTGGTAGAAGATAAAGTGATTAAAAATCACTTTGCTTCTGAATACATTTATAACGCTTACAAAGATACACAGACCTGTGGTGTCATTGAAGAAGACAAAGCTTTTGGAATCACTAAGATTCTGGAACCGCTGGGCGTTATTGCAGCGGTTGTCCCGACAACGAATCCGACGTCTACGGCACTCTTCAAATCGTTAATCTCTTTAAAAACGCGCAATGGTATCATCTTTTCACCGCATCCCGGTGCAAAAAAATGTACAATCGCAGCGGCTAAAATCGTTCGTGATGCGGCTGTGGCTGCCGGTGCACCGGAAGGCATTATCGCTTGGATTGATGAGCCGTCTATCGAGCTCTCCATCGAAGTTATGAAACGTGCCGATACAGTGCTTGCAACAGGCGGTCCCGCTATGGTGCGCTCGGCTTATTCTTCCGGAAAACCGGCTCTTGGCGTCGGAAACGGAAATACGCCGGCACTCATCGACGAATCGGCAGATGTATTGCTTGCGGTAAACTCAGTCATCCATTCCAAGACATTTGACAACGGTATGATCTGCGCTTCCGAGCAATCGGTTGTCGTTATGGACAGTGTCTACACGGCTTGCAAGAAAGAATTCGAAAAACGCGGTTGCTATTTCTTAAATGAAGAAGAAAAAGAAAAAGTAAGACGCGTTATCCTGAATGCAGCAGGCAATATCAATGCTCAAATCGTCGGCAGAACACCTTATCAAATTTCTCAAATCGCCGGCTTTGAATGCCCTAAAGATGCAAAGGTATTAATCGGAGAAGTCACAGAACTCGATGTTTCAATTGAGCCTTTTGCACATGAAAAACTTTCTACGATTTTAGCAATGTATCGCGGCAAGACTTTTGAAGATTGCGTTGATATCGTCGATCGTTTGGTTGTCGATGGCGGAATCGGACATACATCAGTACTCTATGTGGATCCTGTAAAAGGCGCCAACAAGATTAAAACATTTGAAGAGCGTATGAAAACGGGCCGCGTTTTGATTAATACACCTTCTTCTCAAGGCGGAATCGGGGACATTTACAACTTCAGACTGATGCCTTCCTTAACGCTCGGCTGCGGATCTTGGGCCGGAAATGCCGTATCGGAAAATGTCGGTGTAAAAAACCTGATGAACATCAAAACCGTTGCGGAGAGGAGAGAAAACATGTTGTGGCTTAGAGTTCCGGAAAAGGTTTATTTCAAAAAAGGCTGTATTCCTGTAGCCATTCAGGAATTGAAAGACGTTTATAATAAGAAAAAAGCATTTATCGTAACCGATACCTTCCTTTACAAAAACGGATATACCAAAGCGATTACCGATCAACTCGACAATATGGGAATTGTTCACCACACGTTCTTTGATGTAACGCCTGACCCGACACTGACTTGTGCCAATGCGGGGGCCAAAGCTTTGGCGGAATTTGCTCCGGACGTGATCATCGCAGTGGGCGGTGGTTCTGCAATGGACGCGGCGAAAATCATGTGGATTATGTACGAACATCCGGAAGCAGATTTTGCAGATCTTGCAATGCGCTTTATGGACATTCGAAAAAGAGTCTATGTTTTCCCTAAAATGGGCGTGAAAGCAGACCTCGTCTGTATTGCGACTTCATCCGGAACCGGTTCGGAAGTGACGCCGTTTGCGATCATTACCGATGAATCAACCAATACCAAATATTCAATTGCCGATTATGCGTTGCTTCCTACGATGGCAATCAGCGATGCGGACATTATGCTCGACCAACCGAAAGGGTTGACGGCATCTTCAGGTATCGATGCACTGACTCATGCTTTTGAAGCTTATGCATCCATGCTGGCGAATGATTATACGGACGGACTTGCACTCAAAGCCGTTAAATTGATCTTTGATTACCTGCCGAGAGCTTATAAGTACGGCCGCGATGATATCGAAGCCCGTGAAAAAATGGCGAATGCTTCTACCATTGCCGGAATCGCATTTGCAAATGCTTTCCTCGGCGTCTGTCACTCAATGGCACACAAACTCGGTGCGCGTCACCACGTACAGCACGGGATTGCGAATGCCCTCTTGATTACAGATGTTATGAAATACAATGCGGCGGAAGTACCTAAAAAGATGGGAACATTCCCGCAATATGCGTACCCGCACACCATGGCGCGTTATGCTGAAATCGCTTCTTACCTCGGATTGCCGGGTAAAAACGATCAAGAAAAATTTGACAGCCTCGTTGCAAAAGTCGAAGAGCTCAAAGCGACAATCGGTATTGCAAAGAGTATTAAAGAGCATGGCATTGATGAGCAGGCATTCCTTGACACACTGGATGTTATGTGTGAAGAAGCGTTTGATGACCAATGTACCGGAACCAATCCTCGTTACCCTCTGATGAGCGAAATACGCGAATTGTACTTAGATGCGTATTACGGTCGCAGATGATTATAGCCAAATATGCACAGCAGCCCCTCTCGTTGATAACAACGGGAGGGGTTGTGTTTTTTGCGGAATATGTGATTTCGGCTTGATAATGAATTCAACAGACTGGTATACTTTATAGTAGAATTGATGGGTAAAAGTCAAGACAATCGTTTACTGAAGCCCTACGAAAGCAAAGATAGAAAGTAAGATGAAATCAAACGATAAAAAGACATACAACAGATAAGGGGATTGAAATGAGTCTGAAAAAAGTAGATGAGCAAAGCAGTGCCCGATCGGATGGGCGAAATTGTGTTCTGGCATACGGATATGACGAGATTGAAAACGATATGTTGAAATTTTGTTTGGAAACAGCAAAAATTGAGGCGTTAATTGTCTTAAAAGAGGCGGATACGCACCGTATTTTGAAAACGATTCTCGAAGAATACCCGGCGGCGGAAAGCGATGAGGATTTAATCAGCGAAGGGCCGTTTCGATTGCCGAAAACGCTGGTGTTCAGCGGGACATCCGATGAAGAGTTGTACGGTTTTATTAAGGCAATGCGTGCAATCGGCGTCGAAAGTGAACTGAAAGCGGTCATTACCGCACATAATATCGATTGGGCGTTTGATGCGCTCGTTGAGGAATTGATAGAAGAAAATCGAGCACTGCAAGGGGAAAAATAGAATCACAAAGTCAAAACGAAGGGTTTCTGGAGGAGGCGGACATGAGGCAGGTACAACGTATTTGTACGGTTTATTTCAGCGCGACGGGAACTACCAAAAAAGTGGTCACCGGGTTGGCGGAGACTTTGAAAAAAAGAATGGATTTGCCGGTTGATTCATATGATTTTACGTTGCCCGGAGCCAGAGAACAGGTGCTTCGCTTTTCGGAGACGGACCTTGTGATTCTGGGGGTTCCTGTCTATGCAGGGCGTGTGCCCAATGTATTAGTGCCTTATCTGCAGACAAAACTTGACGGTGGCGGCGCTCGGACTGTCCCGGTGACGGTATATGGAAATCGGAATTTTGATGATGCTTTGATTGAACTCTTTGATCTGACGGTTTCGGCGGGGTTTTTACCGATTGCGGCGGGAGCCTTTATCGGTGAACACTCTTTTTCAACCGTTTTGGCACAAGGCAGGCCGGATGCACTTGATGATGAATGGATTGAGAAACTTTCCCAAGTGATTGAGGATCGAGTGAAATCAACAGAACCTCAGGGTCTTGAAGTCCCGGGTCAAAGGCCATATCGCCCCTATTATAAACCAAGGGATCGTGCGGGCCATCCGGTTGATATTTTAAAAGTCAAACCGAAGGTTGGTGAAGGGTGTACGGATTGCGGCGTTTGTGCGGCGGTATGCCCGATGGGTTCCATTGATCCCGATGATGTATCACACTACATCGGAATCTGTATAAAATGCGGTGCTTGCATCAAAAAATGTCCCGAAAAAGTGCGCTATTATGATGATGCGGGGTATTTGTATCATAAAGAAGAATTGGAACTTGAGTTTTCTCGGCGCACAACGCCGGAAATCGTATGAATTGTATGATTCATACGATTCGTTTGAATGGGGTCAATCAGCAGAGGAGGAATCATTATGAGTGAAACGCTTCAAATTATACTTTATGCCAGTGCGGCGGGATTTCCGATTATTATCGGTGGATTGCTTGCCAATTTTGCTTACGGAAAATCGTATTCTCTGAAAAAAGAGGTCAATCACTGGATTGTGGCTTTTGGCGGAGGAGCGCTCTTTTCTGCGGTGGCCTTTGCGTTGATCCCGGAATCCATCAATGACTTTGATGTTCCGGTCATGTCGCTGATCGTCATCGGCGGAGCGCTGGGATTTATGCTGATTGACAAATTTGCCGCCCGAATCGGCGGGTCGGTTGCTCAAGTGATTGCTATGATGATGGATTTTATTCCTGAAGCGACAGCGCTGGGGGCTTCTTTTGCAGTGGATAAGAGTTTCGGTCTGCTACTCGCTATTTTTATCGGTGTTCAAAATTTACCGGAAGGATACAATTCGTATTCGGACTTGAGGAAGCGTATGAGTCGCAAGTCCACACTTCTTCTGATGTTTGCTTTGAGCTTTGTGGGCATTTTTGCGGCACTCATCGGGAGCAATTTTTTGATTAACCATCCGAAAGCCGTTTCGGGGATGATGCTCTTCGCGGGAAGCGGCATTATCTACTTGATTTTTCAGGATATTGCGCCGATGTCGAAAAACGTCAGCGATTATATTCCGGCAACAGGCGCGTGTTTTGGTTTTCTCGTGGGCATGATCGGACAACAATTGGTCTAGTTGGAATAAAACTTGCGTGGTATAATCCTGAACGTGTAAAAGGTAAAAATTCAGGAGGGAAAGATGAATTTTTTAAAACATCTTGATGAATTGATTGCATATTGTGAAACAGGAGAACCTCGAATTCGCGTAGACGATGTGAAGATGCTTTTAGAGGAGATGAAATCGGTTGTCGAAGCGGAAAAAGCGGATACGCTCGAATTTGAGGAGATTGCCAACCATCTCCAAGACGGCATTTATATTTCCGACGGAACGGGGAATACCTTGTTTATCAATAAGGCTTATACGCGGATTACCGGCATTACGCCAGAAATGGTTCTTGGGAAAAATGTCAAAGAAATTTCAGATAAATACATGCTGTACAAAAATGCGGTAACGCTGAAAGTCATACAGGAAAAAAAGCGCGTGGACTCTATCGGTGAAAGTTTGATTAACAACCAAAAAATGCTGATTACGGGGAA
>JASUTA010000015.1 GCA_030445805.1 Clostridiales bacterium | reverse complement strand
AATAACGATAAAAATCAAGATTATGTGGCTTATGCGCAACTTGAAAGCCGTGTTTGCGTGATGCTGTTTCAGGTCAGAGCGGGGAAAATTGTCGGAAGAGAATCCTACAATATATCGGAAGGTGGCAGTGAAGCCGCCGAAGACATTTTAAAGGCTTTTATGCTCCAGTATTACTCCGGTTCTGCGGAAGTGCCGAAGGAAATCTATCTTTCGGAATCCTTTGAGGATGTACCGCTCTATGCAGAATGGTTGACGCGATTGATGGGGTATAAAGTGCAAGTCACCGTCCCGGTGCGCGGCGAAAAACGACGCATGATTGAACTCGTTGAACGCAATGCCAAAGAGTATATTTTGAAATTTCAAGAAAAAATCGAGCAAGACAACAGATACCGCTCCGAATCCGAGCAGGAATTGCGCGATTTGCTTGGAATGCCGGAAAACCTTTCACTCAGACGGATTGAAGCTTATGATATTTCGAATATCGGAGGGGTCTATACAGTCGGCAGTATGGTGGTGTTTGAAGACGGCAAGAAAAAACGAAGTGACTACCGACGCTATCGGGTAAAAAGCATTATCGGCCAAAATGATTACGGTGCGATGCAGGAAGTGCTTTTCAGACGATTCCGCCGTGGGCTTGAAGAGCAAAAAATTGCGCTTGAAACCGGTGTGGAAACGATGAAATTTTCCAACTTCCCGGATTTGATCCTGATCGATGGCGGAAAAGGACATGTGAATGCCGTGCTAGAGGTCTTGGGTGCATTGAATTTGTATATCCCTGTGGCCGGCATGGTTAAAGACGACTTTCATAGAACCGACGATCTTTACTATGAAGAAACGCTTTGCGGATTAAAAGAAAAGAGACAGGCTTTTCGGTTTGTCAGTGAGATTCAAGAAGAAGTGCATCGATTCGCCATTGAATACCATAGGTCACTTCGTTCAAAAGAGATGACGCAATCCCTGTTGGATGAAATCGAAGGCATCGGCCCCAAACGCCGCGCAGCACTTCTCAAACATTTTAAATCGATTGAAGCCATCAAAGAAGCCGACGTAGAAGCCCTTTCTCAAGTTAAAGGAATGTCAAAAAGTGCTGCTGAATCTGTGTATCAATTTTTCTACAAAAAATCTGAAAATTCTGACTCTGTAATTTCGTAGGCATTGGAAATCCTACATTCCTCTAAAAAAGCCGCATCGCATCATTTTAATATATTACAAAAACGTAATATATATTCAAAAAAATCGAATCCCCTATTTTTATGTATACAATTTGGACATAATGTGTTATAATTTAGACGAAGAAAGTTAATTAATTAACAAGTTGTGCCTTCTAATTATTCGCAATGCTTAAATTAGCAACTTGTTCAGGCCATATAGGCCGATCATGATGTATAAGGAGGAAGGATTTAATGACCAAAAGCTACCTGTCTGAAGAAAATTTTGCGACGCTTCATAAAGCTATTGACGCATACAAGGACACCCAAGGTCCTTTGATGCCGGTCTTGCACGAAGCTCAGCACATTTTTGGAGCGATTCCAATCGAAGTCCAAAAAGTTATTTCTGAACGGTTGAATGTACCCCTGGCCGAAATCTACGGTGTTGTGACGTTTTATTCGCAATTTACACTGGAACCAACAGGGGAATTTCTCATCAGTGTTTGTCTCGGAACCGCTTGTTATGTACGCGGCTCACAACAAATTATTGAAAAAGTTACAGAGCTTATCGGTGTTGATGTCGGCAAGACGTCCACTGACGGAAAATTCTCTCTACAAGCGACGCGCTGTATCGGAGCTTGCGGTCTGGCGCCTGTCATGACGGTTAACGACGATGTTTACGGACGACTGACAGTAGCAGAAGTACCGGGTATCGTTAAAAAATACCAAGAAACCCATTAAGGAGGCGCCTGATGAAATCTTTAGAAGAATTGACTAAGCTTAGAGACGCGGCCATTCAAAAGGTCGATCTGAGAAAAGAACGCAAAGGAACGCGTATCGTCGTAGGTATGGCGACTTGTGGGATTGCGGCCGGAGCGAGAGCGGTCATGGCGGCTCTGATTGATGAAGTACAAAAAAGAGGTTTAAAAGATGTTGAAATCACTCAAACAGGTTGTATAGGCGTTTGCAGGTTGGAGCCTTTGATTGAAGTTTATAAAGAAGGCGAAGACAAAGTGACTTACGTTGATCTCACAGATGAAAAAGCGCGCCGCATCGTAGCGGAACATATTGTAAACGGTAGCATCGTCAAAGAATATACCATTGGCGCATACGAATAATTGTGAGAAGCAGTCGAATTTGAGGAGGTATATAAATGGAGTATTATAGAGCGCACGTACTCGTGTGTGGTGGTACGGGATGTAGTTCTTCCGGATCGGCAACGATTGAAGAAATGTTTAAAACGGCTCTTGCCGAAAAAGGTTTGGATAAAGAAGTTCAAGTTGTAAGGACGGGTTGCTTTGGTCTTTGTGAAGCCGGTCCGATTTGTATTGTTTACCCAGAAGGTTCATTTTACTCTCATGTCAAAAAAGAAGATGTTGACCGCATTGTAAATGAACACTTACTGAAAGGGCGCATTGTTCACGATTTGCTTTATGTTGACAAGTTAGAAGCACACAGTGATATCGAAACGTCTATCACGAATGTTACTTTCTACAAAAAACAAAAACGTGTCGTCCTTAAAAACTGCGGTGTGATTAACCCTGAAAAAATCGAAGAATACATAGCATTTGACGGCTATCAAGCCCTCGGAAAAGTTTTGACGCAAATGACGCCGGAAGACGTTGTCAACGAAGTGAAAAAATCAGGTCTCCGCGGCCGTGGCGGCGGTGGATTCCCGACAGGCATGAAATGGGAATTTGCAATGAAATCCCAAGGGGATATCAAATATGTCGCATGTAATGCCGACGAAGGTGACCCGGGTGCGTTCATGGACCGTTCAGTACTTGAAGGTGACCCACATGCGATCATTGAAGCAATGGCAATTGCGGCTTATGCAACAGGCGCAAGAAAAGGCTATGTCTACATTCGTGCAGAGTATCCGATCGCCGTTAAACGCCTTGGTATTGCCATTGCGCAAGCAAAAGAATACGGTCTTCTCGGTACGGATATTTTCGGAACGGGCTTTGACTTTGATGTTGAAATTCGTTTGGGCGCCGGCGCATTTGTCTGCGGTGAAGAAACGGCTCTGATCGCTTCTATTGAAGGCGAACGCGGTATGCCGAGACCGAAACCGCCATTCCCGGCTCAAAAAGGAATCTTTGGAAAACCGACGGTTATCAACAACGTTGAAACGTATTCGGTTATTCCGCAAATCATCTTAAAAGGTGCGGATTGGTTCCGTTCTTTCGGTACTGAAAAATCGCCGGGAACAAAAGTTTTCGCACTCGGCGGAAAGATCAACAATACCGGACTCGTTGAAATTCCAATGGGAACAACGCTTCGCGAAGTTATTTATGACATCGGCGGCGGAATCCCTAACGGACATGAATTCAAAGCGGTTCAAACAGGCGGTCCGTCAGGCGGATGTTTGACAAAAGATCACCTCGATACACCGATTGACTTTGATACTTTGACGGCTCTGGGCTCCATGATGGGTTCCGGTGGGATGATCGTTGTCGATGATACCAACTGTATGGTTGACTTTGCGCGTTTCTTCCTCGACTTTACGGTAGACGAATCTTGCGGGAAGTGTGTCCCTTGCCGTGAAGGAACAAAACGTATGCTGGAAATTTTGGAAAAGATCACCTCGGGAAAAGGAACACTTGAAGATATTGATAAATTGGAATCGCTTGCGCATTCTGTCAAAGATTCGGCACTATGCGGCTTGGGTCAAACTGCACCAAACCCTGTATTATCGACGCTGCGTTACTTCAGAGACGAATACATTGCTCACGTAACAGACAAGAAGTGCCCGGCAGGCATGTGTAAAGACCTCCTTTCAGTTGTCATCTTGGATGGCTGTATCGGATGTACAGCTTGTGCCCGCGTTTGCCCGGTTGGCGCAATCAGTGGCGAAGTTAAGAAACAACATGTCATTGATCAAACCAAATGTATCAAGTGCGGCGCTTGTATTCCTAAATGTCCGAAGCAAGTAATCGTGAAGCAATAATATGCGAAGATGATTAAGAAAGAGGTGTATAATCGTGAATAATGTGAATTTGACGATAAACGGCGCTCAATATGAAGTGCCCGGTAATTTAACCGTACTTGAGGCGGCGCGAGAAGTGGGCATTGATATTCCTACACTTTGCTTCCTTAAGGACATCAACGAAGTCGGTGCTTGCCGTGTCTGCGTTGTTCAAGTTGAAGGCGCCAGAGCGCTTCAAGCTTCCTGCGTTCTTCCTGTCAGAGAAGGCATGGTCATCAATACAAATACCAGTCGTGTCAGAAATGCCAGAAAAAATACGTTGGAACTCATTTTGGCCAATCACAATCGTGAATGTACCACATGCGTTCGAAGCAAAAATTGTGAATTGCAATCCCTCACTGAAGAACTCGGCGTACGCGACATCGCTTATACGGGTGCAAAAAGAACCCCTTCTTACGATGACCTTTCACCGTCAATCGTAAGAGATTCAAGCAAATGTATCCTTTGCGGCCGTTGCGTCAGCGCTTGTAAAAATGTACAAGGCATCGGTATCTTGGACTTCATGAACCGCGGCTTTGAAACGACTGTCGGTCCTGCGTTCGATTACAGCATGAAAGACGTCCCATGTATTTACTGCGGACAATGTATGGTTGTGTGCCCGGTAGGTGCCCTCAGTGAAAAATCGGCAATTCATAAAGTATGGGAATTGCTCGATGATCCGAAAAAACACGTCATCGTCCAATCGGCTCCGGCTGTTCGTGCAGCACTCGGCGAAGAGTTTGATTATCCGATCGGAACCAATGTAACCGGAAAATTGGCGACAGCACTTCGCAAATTGGGCTTCGATAAAATTTTCGATACCAACTGGGCAGCAGATGTCACCATTATGGAAGAAGGAACGGAATTGCTCGGACGCCTCCAAAACGGCGGTGTATTGCCGATGATTACGTCTTGTTCTCCGGGTTGGATTCGTTTCATCGAATTTGAATTCCCTGAATTGTTGCCGCATCTTTCTTCTTGCAAGTCGCCTCAAAATATGTTCGGTGCACTGGCTAAGAGCTACTATGCGGAAAAACAAGGCATTGACCCGAAAGACATTGCGGTTGTTTCCGTTATGCCTTGTACCAGTAAAAAATCAGAAATCATCCGTCCTGAACTTGAAGTCAACGGCATTCGCGACGTGGACGTTTCCATCACCACACGCGAACTCGCTCGTATGATTAAAGAAGCAAGACTTGATTTCAATAACCTTGAAGACGGAACCTTTGATCCGTTCATGGGAGACTATTCCGGTGCAGGGGTTATCTTCGGCGCAACCGGCGGTGTTATGGAAGCTGCAATCAGAACCGTTGCAGACGTTCTCACCGGAGAAGATTTAGAGCAAGTGGATTACACGGCAGTTCGTGGCGTTGAAGGCATCAAAGAAGCGACGGTCACAATTGCAGGAAAAGAGATCAAAGTTGCGGTTGCTCACAGCACGGCAAATGCGCGTAAGATCCTTGAAAAAGTACGTGCAGGCGAAGCGGATTATCACTTCATCGAAGTAATGGCTTGCCCGGGCGGATGCGTTAACGGCGGTGGTCAACCGATTCAACCTGCCAGCGTGCGCAATGTCATTGACATTCGCGCTGAACGTGCAAAAGCACTCTACTCTGAAGACGCTTCTTTGTCCATCAGAAAATCGCACAAAAATCCGGAAATCAAAAAGCTCTATGATGAATATCTCGGAAAACCGAACAGCCACAAAGCACATGAATTACTTCATACACACTATTATAAGAGAGAGAAATTCCCTCTTGAATAAGTCTTTGCAAACAACCGAGATAAGCGCTCCTCTTAAGGAGCGCTTATCTTTTTTTGCCTGAGAACTGACCCTCGAATTTGTATGGTTTCAAAACACGAGAAAATGTATTACAATATAGAGAGCAGTTACTGACCAAAGTATGAAGTCGCTTAACGGAGGATAATTTGGAGCAGGAAAGAAGAGCGCCGGTCATTTCGCTTGAAGGCGGAGATGGGTCCGGAAAGACATCGGTTCTGGAGGGAATAAGGCGTTATTTGGAATCGATAGACGTGCCGTTTTTGATTACGAGAGAACCCGGCGGCGTATTGATTTCAGAACGCATTCGTGACATCGTCCTCGATACGGTTCACGAAGAGATGGATCCGAGGACAGAAGCGTTGCTTTTTGCGGCGGCGAGAAGGCAGCATTTGGCGGAAAAAGTTTTTCCCGCTGTCAAGGAAGGCAAATGGGTCGTATTTGACCGCTATGTGGATTCGTCTCTCGTTTATCAAGGATTTGTTCGCGGTATCGGAATTGACGCGGTTTATGCGCTGAATGTATTTGCCACGGAATCTTTTTTACCCGATTTAACGCTTTATCTGGATGTGCCGCCTGAAGAGGGGTTAAAGCGTATTGAACGCAATCAAACACGTGAAGTCAATCGATTGGACCTTGAGGCTTTGAAGTTTCATGAACAAGTTAGAGAGGGGTATTGGGAGCTCGTTCGGCGATATCCGGATAGGATAAAACCGGTAGACGCAAGCAAAGACCTTGAATCCGTCATCCAATCGGTGATAAAAGAAATTGAACTCTTGCGCTGAAGATGTTATAATGTATGTAGAGATTGTTAAGTTATTAACGTCACGATTCGCCATATACAACGTTTTTGCATAATGATTCACATACAGGAGGCTGCGATGGATTTAAAACATATCGCTGAGGTTACAAAAGCAAATGTAATCGCTTATAAAGAGGGGATGAACTACGAGGTTAAAGCGGCCTTCTCTTCGGATTTAATGAGTGATGTACTGGCTTATGTAGAAGGGGATGTCCTGCTGATGACGGGATTAATCAATCATCAGGTCATTCGAACGGCAGAAATGTTAGATCTGAAAGCCATTCTTTTTGTCAGGGGAAAGCGTCCTGCCGAGGATGTTATCCAATTGGCGGAAGAAAAGCACATTGTCCTAATGTGCACGCAGTATACAATGTTCAGTGCTTCGGGAAGACTTTTTCAAAGCGGATTGGTCGGTGTTGAAATAGGATCATGACGATTGAGGGGAGACTATGAAGCCATATATGAAAGACCCTGCCAATGCGGCTATGAAGCTGCATTATGAGGTTGCCAAAGATGATTTTGCCCGTGCAGGGGAAGCGTCGAGCAAAATCAAGTCTGTTTTGAAGCAACTCGGTATTGAGGGGGGCGTTCTCAGGCGTATTGCAATTGCCGCTTATGAAGCGGAAATTAACCTTGTCATCCATTCAGAAGGCGGGACTGTGGAAGCGTTCATCAAACCGGATTGCATAGAACTTTACATTGAAGATAAGGGCCCGGGGATTGCAGATATTGATCTTGCAATGACTCAGGGGTATTCAACGGCGAACCCGGCGGCACGTGAAATGGGATTTGGGGCCGGAATGGGCTTGCCGAATATGCAAAAAGTATGTGATGATTTCACGATTGAATCCGAACCCGGTGAGGGCACACGAATAAAAATGGTAGTCAACTATTAATGAGATTTCCTAAAAATTCCGTTTGACGCTAGTGGGGAGGCAAAAATGAAAAGCTATTGGCATTCGGTCATTCTGGAAAAAGATTACTGTAACGGCTGTACACATTGTTTGGACCGCTGTCCGACACAAGCGATTCGCGTTGTGGACGGAAAAGCGCGCATTATCGAGTCCAGATGCATTGATTGCGGAGAATGCCTTCGCGTCTGTCCGTTCCATGCAAAAGGCGCACTGGTGAGCACGCTTGAAATTCTGAAAAAATTTAAATACACCGTCGCTTTACCGGCCATCTCATTTTATGGACAGTTTGATGAACGGTATGACATGAATACAGTGTACAATGCGATGCTTTTACTCGGATTTGACGAAGTGTATGATTCCGCCTATGCGGCCGAAGTCCTTGGCGGATACGAAGTTGAGCTCATTAAAAATAATAAGACGCAAAATAAACCGCTGATTTCTACGTATTGCCCGGTCATTACGCGATTGATTCAAATCCGGTATCCTGCGCTGATCGACAATATCATTCGATTGGAATCTCCGATGGAGATCGCGGCGCGCTGTATCCGAACGCGATTAATGAAGCAAGGTTATGCAAACGAGGATATCGGCATTATTTTTATCACGTCGTGTCCTGCGAAAGTCACCAGCATCAAAAATCCAATCGGAGTAGAGAAATCCTATATTGATGAGGCTATTTCCGTCGAAGAAATCTACTATAAAGTTATGAAAGTGATCGACAAAGTGGATGTTAAAAAGCAGATTCAAAAGTCCTCAGGACGCGGGATCGGCTGGGCGCGTGTCGGCGGACAGAGTTATTCCATGGGAATTGATGATTACATAGCGGTAGACGGCATTGAAGAGGTCATTAAAGTTTTGGAAACGCTTGAGCTCGGGAAGCTGAAAGAACTGGATTTTTTTGAGGGATACGCCTGTGTCAACGGATGTGTCGGTGGGCCTTTAAATGTGGAAAATACATTCATTGCCAAGAACCGAATTCGAAAATTGAGTAAAGCGTATAAACTAGACGGACCGATGCCGACCGACAGCAATCTCATTCCCAAGAGCATTGAGTGGAATCTGCCTCTTGAGCCGATGCCGGTTTATAAACTGGACAACGATTTCAAAAAGGCGCTTGAGAAGATGGCTAAAATTGAAGAAATCGCTCAATCTTTGCCGGGTATCAATTGCGGAGCATGCGGAGCGCCGAGCTGTCGCGTTCTCGCTGAAGATATAGTCAATCATATGGCAAAATATGAAGATTGCATTATCATAAAGAAGAAAAAAGAGGAGGCGACGTGAATGCATATACAGGACTTAATCGAAAAGCATGGATTTGTAAAGCTTTCAGGAGACGATACAGCGCGTGAAATCAAACGCGTCTATACCTGTGACCTGCTCAGTTGGGTCATGGCGAAGGGAAAGAGCGACACGGCGTGGATTACGGTTCAGACGCATAACAACATTCTCGCGGTGGCTTCACTTTTGGATTTTGCCTGCATCATTATTCCGGAAGGGATACAAGTGCCGGAAGAAGTTATTGAGAAGGCCAATGAACAAAATGTGATTCTTTTGTCCACCTCGCTTGAGGGTTATGAGATTTTTAAAATCCTTTATGAAGCGGGCGTTCGCTGAGTGAAACTCTATTATGATTTACATATTCATTCCTGTCTCTCGCCGTGTGGAGACATGGATATGACCCCAAATAATATTGTCAATATGTCAAAGTTGAAAGGGCTTGATGTCATTGCGGTGACGGATCACAATTGCGTAAAAAATGCGCCGGCGGCCGTTTCTGTGGGAGAGAGTGTCGGCGTATTGGTGTTGCCTGGAATAGAAGTTCAAACGCGTGAAGAAGTTCACGTCCTTTGCTATTTCGCTGACATCGACGCTCTGAACGCTTTTTCTGAAAAACTTGAGCCATTTCGTCTCAAACAAGAAAACCGCCCCGATTACTTCGGGAGGCAAGTTGTGATGGATGAAGACGACGCTTATGTTGAAGATTACCCCTACTTGTTGATCAGCTCCATTGATGTGTCGATTGATCAACTCAAAATTTGGGTAGATCAACTGGACGGCGCTATGATTCCCGCACACATTAACAAGGCGTCAAACAGTTTGATCGGGCAACTCGGATTTATTCCGGAAGCGCTTTCAATAAAAACAATAGAGATACATGACCGTTCCCCTATTGATTCAAAGTGGCTTGAAAAGTATCGTGTGGTGCATAATTCGGATGCGCACTATTTAACCGATATTCATGAAGCGGCGTATTTCATGGAGGTTAAAGAAAGGCGACTTGAATCGATACTGGAATGGCTGAGAGGGAATTGAAACCATAGCGTGTGAGCACTTTTTTAGAGGGAAGGAACAAAACATGAGGGAGCTTTCATTACACATCCTCGATATTGCGCAAAACGCCATCAAAGCCAATGCTGAAAATTTGAGAATCGCTATCATTGAGGATACTGCAGAGGACAAGCTGATCATCAAAATTAAAGATGACGGCATCGGTATGGATTCCGGTACGGTTGCAAAAGTGGTTGATCCGTTTTATACGACGCGGACGACGCGAAATGTAGGCCTTGGGATTCCTATGTTCAAAACGGCGGCGGAACAGTGCGACGGATATTTTAAGATCAATTCTCAACCGGGTGTCGGGACGGAGATTGTTGCGCAATTCAAGCACAGCCACATTGACCGCGTGCCCCTTGGCGATATGGCTCAGACCATTATCACCATCATCAATGCCTGTGATCAAATGGATCTCGTTTATACGCACTGCGTTGACGGGCGAGGATTCAGGCTGAATACAAAAGAAATACGGAAATTGCTGGAGGGTGTTCCGCTCAACAACATTGATGTGATTGCGTGGCTTCACGATTACATCAAAGAAGGGCTGAACGATATTTACACTGCGGCAAAACAGGAGGCCATCTAGATTGAGAAAGCTTGGCTTAAAGATACTGATCATTACCGTTCCGATTTTATATTTAACGCGGTATTTTGACATTAATCCTTATTTTAAGTTGACGGCCGGCGTTTTCTTAATCGGGACCGGCTTGACGCTGATCTTCTTGGATGGGATTACAAATTTCAAAGAATAAGCGCACTGTTTGAGGGTATAAATCTCAAATCAGCACTTAAAATTGAGACTGAAAATATGAGGCGCTTTATATGAAAAAAAGAAAAATCTTATCGACATTGATTATTCTCGCCGGAATCGGTATTATTCTATATCCGTTTTTGAGCGAGCAATACACGGCTTACTGGCAAAACAAGTTGCTTGGCGAATTGGAAACCTCAGCTTCACAGGATGCTCAGGATAACTATATGGCTCTGGATGCCTTATTTGAGGCCGGTGAGGATGAAAATGCCGCGGCGGAAGCGGAGGCGGCTTTGGAGGCCTATGATGCCACAGCATCCGATACGGAGGCATCTTCCGAAGGGGCTTCAGGGGAAACGACGGAAACCGATACAACAGCCGCGACAAAGCCGTATATTCCGATTCAAGCCATCGGGAAGATTACCATTCCCAAAATCGATTTGACGATGGCCATTTTGGAAGGGTCTTCGGCAACGAATTTGAATCGTGGTGCAGCTCACATTTCAGGAACATCCGCCTTCGGAGAAGTGGGTAATGTCGGTATAGCCGGACATCGCGGACGATCTTACGGGATTATGTTTAATCGCCTGGATGAAATGGAAAAAGGCGATTTGATTGAGATCACGTCAGGTGGCGTGACGTACACTTATGAAGTCTATGAGACAAAAATTGTCGAGCCAACCGATATGACGGTTCTCTACAGAAATAATATCGATAAGGTCCTGACTCTGGTCACATGCGACCCGGTACACAATCCGACACACCGTTTGATTGTTCACGCGGTGTTAAAAGAATAGTCGGATTGAGATGATTTGTGTTTGAAAAGGTGACAGTGAGTCTTTAATAAAGACGTATTTAAGAGCCGAGTTGGATAAACGGCTCTTTTTTTATGTGAAATTTACGTAAATCCTTTAAAAAAAATCTATGCTTTTGCTCGTAACTAGTATACAATATTATAGTTGTAGAGAAATTAAGGAGGACAATCAGGTCTTATCCTCATCGCTTTAGATTGGAGTTTTTATGTCGGAAATAAAAGGAATTATCAATATTGCTGTCATCGCACACGTCGATGCCGGGAAATCAACACTCGTTGATGCTTTTCTCGCTCAGAGCGGCGTTTTCAGAGACAATGAAGTCGTACCGGAATGTGTCATGGACAGCAATGACTTGGAACGTGAACGCGGCATTACAATTTATTCAAAAAACTGTTCTATTTTGTACAATGGCTATAAAATCAACATCGTGGATACCCCGGGGCATGCCGACTTCTCTTCTGAAGTCGAGCGTATTATGAAAACAGTCGATGCGGTTATTTTGTTGGTGGACTCAAGTGAAGGTCCGATGCCTCAGACGCGATTTGTTTTGAAAAAATCTTTGGAGCAAGGATTGCGCCCGATTTTATTCATTAATAAAATCGATAAAAAAGATCAACGGGCCGAAGAAGTCGTGGATTTGACATTTGACCTCTTCGTCGAACTCGGTGCGACAGATGAACAGCTGGAATTCCCAATTGTTTACGGTGTGGCACGTGAAGGTGTTGCAAAGTCAGATATGGAAGATGAAAGTACGGACTTATCTCCGCTTTTCGAAGTCATTCTCGATCATGTTAAACCGTACGAAGGCGATGAACAGGCGCCGCTTCAAATGCAAGTATCCTCTCTTGACTATGATGAATATGTCGGCAGACTTGGAATCGGTCGTATTTTTAGAGGCACGTTGCACCCGGGAGATACCGTATCCGTTTCAAAACGAGACGGCAGTGTCAACCGAGGAAAAGTCGGAAAGCTCTACGCTTATGAAGGGTTGATCCGCAAAGAAATTTCAGAAGCACAACCGGGAGAGATGGTTATCCTTTCAGGGATAGAAGACATTTCAATCGGAGAGACCATTTGCGACGTCAACAATGTGGAAGCGCTCCCGATTATTGCGATTGAAGAGCCGACTCTGTCTATGAACTTTTTGATCAACGATTCACCGTTCTGCGGTAAGAGCGGTAAATTTGTTACCAATCGTCACTTGAGAGCGCGATTGGAAAAAGAGCTGGAAGTCAATGTAGGCCTCCGCGTAGAAGCGCTTGATTCCGTACAAGACGGTTTTAAAGTATCCGGTCGCGGGGAACTTCATCTTTCTATTTTGCTTGAGAACATGAGACGTGAAGGCTATGAAGTGGCTGTATCCAAACCGCAAGTGCTCATGAAAACCATCGATGGCGTTCGTTGCGAACCGGTTGAAAAAGTAACGGCAATTGTTCCGGATGAGTATTCCGGTACCGTTATTTCTCAGCTCAATATGCGAAAAGGGCTTATGGAGAATATGCTTTCCGAAGAAGGCCATACGCGCATTGAGTTTCTCGTGCCGACGCGAGGTCTTTTGGGATACAGAAGCGAATTTATCAATGTGACGCGCGGAGAAGGAATCTTATTGCGTTCGTTTTATGAATTCCAACCGTACAAGGGCGAAATTCCGAGACGTGGCAATGGCGTTTTGATTTCTCAACAAGGTGGGACGGCAATGGCTTATGCGCTGTTCAATCTTTCAGAACGTGCCGTTATGCTGATTGAACCGGGAACGGATGTCTATGAAGGCATGATTATCGGAATCAATTCAAGAAAAGAAGATATGACGGTCAACCCGACCAAAAATAAAAAATTGACCAATACACGTGCTTCCGGTTCTGATGATGCCATTAAATTGCTTCCGCCTAAAATCTTTTCTTTGGAAGAAGCGCTGACATTTATCGAAGACGATGAATTGCTTGAAATCACACCGGATGCGCTTCGACTCAGAAAACGTATTTTAAACGAGACGGATCGCGTACGTGCGAGAAATAAAGTCAATCGTGAATTGGATGAAGACGCTATCTAAGGGCATTTGAAAACAAAAAATAAATGATTGCATTATGAAATCCTCGAATCATTCGGGGATTTTTTTTGCGATAAAAAATACATATATTTACATATAAAGCAAATTGTGATACACTGAATAAAATGTAAAAATATAGGAGGTTAAAATGCTGACAACAGAGGCAACGGTCGTTATTCCTGTTGTGTTAATTATTTTAATGGCTTTTATGGCGGTATTCGGTTATTTTGTGGCGCTTGACTTATTTTCCTTACAGACAAAACGCGAAATGCTCTTATCCGTCTTTGAAGGGTCAACCATGATGAACTCATCAGAAGATGTCGATTCTGGCCCTGAATCCAGAGTGGGTTTGACCCGCACGGAATATCGATGGGAGCCGGAGGCTCAAACGCGTATAGCTTTGCTTCCGGAACGTATTTTTACGTTTAGAAGTGTGCTGGCTTACGACCGCTCTAATCGGTATTTTTTTGCTTGGCTGTATGATGAAGCAGATTCTTTAAAAGATCAAATCGAGGCAAATGATGAAAACCATTTACAGTGAAGATAAAGGGGCCGTTTCAGTTTTTTTGGTGATTATTTTACCGGTTTTGATTCTGGGCGCGCTTCTGGTGTATGATTTATTGGCGGAAAAGGGAAGAGAAAATCGTGCACTTATAACCGGTGCTGCGTACAGTGAGACCATGCTCTCGTCAAACAACAGCTATCTTTATGAGAATTACGGGTTGCTTGCGTACATCAGCGGAACAGGCGATGAGGACGTGTTGAAAACCTATTTGATCGAAAATCGCATTGCGCCCAAAGACGCCGATTTGAATGTGACGATGGCACATGACAGCTTGAACAGGAGTGATTTGTTTTATGAGGCGACACAAGCGGCGGCATTTTCTGTAGCGGCAACCGGCATCACGGAGGCTCTGGTAGAACAATTGGCTTCTACAGAACGCTTTAAAGCATTATATGAAACGTTTTCGGATGTCGAAGAAAAAATCAGTGGGATTTTTGAAGCCGACACAGTGGCGACACAGATTGTCAGGTTGATGAAAAAGGACAATCCGGGGCGTGAGAGCGAGGTTATCGGCGACTGGATTGCAGAAAAACAGAAAGTTTTGAAAGCCGGAGAACAGGTGCTTGAAAAGACGATAAAAGAAACCGATGCTGAGTCGGATCCGGATTTGCAAGGTGAAATGGAACGCATGAAAACGCTTCTGAATGAAGGTGAGGCGTGGTTGCAAAAAGCGGAAGCGCTCCGTAAAGAGATCGACCGTTATTCCGAGGAACGACGTGCAGTGGCAGATGAACTTGAAGAAGTAAAACAAGATATTCGAGAGATTAAAGCGGAAATCGAGCGCCGTAAAGAAGAACTGGGAGACACTGCGGATACGGTGCGTCTGGAGGAAAAACTCGAAGCCCGCAGAGCGGAGCGAGATGATTTGGAAGATGACTTAGAAGAGATGGCAAAGCAGTGGATGAAGTATCTTGCGGAGCAGAACGACATTTTCGAGCCGAAACACGTGGGATTGCTTGATACGGCGGCCGCTTTGGCCAAACAACTCCAAGACGTGCTGGATGTTTCATTTGATGTGGGAGATAAGGCATTCTCACCTTCTGAATCGGTTATAGACCAAAGGGATTTAGAAGCCGGAGTGATTGGAGAGAAGCTATTACTCAACGAATATTATCTTGCGGTGTTCAAGAGTTTTGATAAGGGAAGTCCGAGAAATTTTGATCCTTTGGGGAAAAAAGATCAAAGAAAGAGTGTGCTAGACGGTGAAATCGAATACCTCATTGCAGGAACAAAAAGCGATTCAATGAACGCGTGGATTGTAAGAGGTGAAATCTACGGCATAAGGGAAACCGCAAACCTCATTTACCTGTTAAAGGATTCGGAAAAAATGAAAGCGTTGACGGAGCTTACCATGCCGATTCCGCAACCGTGGCAGGCGATTTCATTCGGCGCGATTTTAGTACTTTGGAGCGGGGCGGAAAGCTATTTGGATCTCAAACAACTCACGGCAGGAGAAGGATTCCATTTCATTAAGACCGCCGATGAGTGGGTACTGGAACTGGACGATTTGACAGGTGGCAACTGGATAACGGCGCAAGTCGGTTCTTCAAACGGTGTCAATTCAGATTCGGAGCTGGGTTCGGAGCTGGGTTTGGAACCGGGTTCGGGGCCTCAAGCGGGCTGGGATTTAAAGATTTATTATCAAGACTATTTGAGATTGCTCTTGATCCCTCACAGTGCTGAAACGATTAATTTCAGAGCGATGCAACTGGTAGAGGGCAACATGCGTCTCGTGAGTCATGATGCCTTCGGATTGGAAAACCTGGCGGTTTCACACGTCATTTCTGTGTCATGGTATGCCCAACCGCTTTTAAGGCCTTTCGGCGGTGAGGGCCATTACGAACTGATCAATGGATATGAGACGAGGTGACCGGATGGATGATCGCGGCAGTATTACCATAGAGGCGGTGTTGTCTTTTTCACTCGTTATGATTCTCCTAATGATTTTATCGGGAACCATTTTAACGGTTTATGCGGACAGCGAAGTGGAATGGCGGGCGTTTGAGACGATTAACACCCTGCAATACATTGTAGGACCGATTTTTGAGGACGGACACTCCTCCACGGAAAGCGTGCTGAACCAAAGCGCTTATTTGGTGCTGTCATCTAAGGCCGAAGAACATCCGCTCTATGAAGTCTTGGAAACGGATTTTTCGTATCGGGACGGGATTTATGAATGGACAATAGAATATCAATACACGTTTGCGTCTCTTTTCGGCAACCGCACTTTAAAATTGCCGATGAACGGGGCACTGGTAACGGATGAATTAACTTTTGAGGGGGCTACGGTTTATGTCACAAATTACGGAGAAAAATATCATACGGAAACGTGTTATCATCTCAGGAAGAGCAAGATCCCCATTGACCTTGAGTCGGCGATTGAGCAGGGTTATGAGGCTTGTAAGCATTGTCAGCCTAATGTTTTAGAAGAATAGGAACATGGGGAGGCATACAAAATGGAATGGTTGAAAACGTATATGCGCGTTAATGAGAAAGGCAATATTCAATATTATAAATCCCCAAAAACGGGGCTTAAAGTCATTGTTAAGCGAACGCCGCTCAGAGAAGGACTGGCAGAAATTCAAGTGCTGAAACGCATCAAAGGCGGATTTTTTGCCAAACTGTTGGATTATGAAGTGCTCGGCAGTGAGATGGCGCTTTCGCTCAGCGACTTGGGAGGGATGACCTTTGAAGCGTGGATGCACACAGAAGAGAACACACCTTCTACTCTGAAAGTTCTTGCACTAAATGCCTTTCAGGCGCTTGACTCTCTGCATCGGCAAGGCTTTTATCATCGGGATATTCGGCCTGAGAACATCGTTGTAGGGGAAGATCGACGGGTTTACTTGATTGATTTTGGGACGTCGGTACGGATCGGACAAATTGAACCGTCAACAGATGAGGTTTTCCCGACTGAGTATACGGCACCGGAAGCGGTTTTTTTACCGGCGCATTATGACGGCCGATCAGAAATATATGCGATGGCGCGTGTGTTTAAAAAAGCCACTTCAAAATATAAAGTGCATTGTGATCCGGAATTTTTAGATGTTTTGGAAAGAGCATCTGAAATCATTCCGGAAAAGCGACAAAAATCGGCAGAGGAAATTGTTACGGAATTGTATTACATATAGTGCAAATGCAATTTTTGAAATTCGTTGTTTCAAAAAAAAGAAAAAGAGAGGTGAAAATTAAAAAAACTGATTGATTTTTGCATGATCTTAAGTTATAATTTTCATAAGAAAATAATTGTATGCAAAAATACAAATCGGACTGGAGGCGATGTGATGCGTGATGTTGTTAAGGGTAACCAATTTGAAGTGAAATTTTGCAAACGCTGTGGCGATGAGAAAAAAGTCAATAAATTCAACCTCTGCAAAACATGCCAGACAGAAGTGGATTACGAATTTGCAATGATGTATGAGACAAAAACCAAAGAATATTAATGAACTCACTTGAGTGATAAAGCCTTCTCCAATGAGATGGCTTTTTATTTTATTTAAAAAAGCTTAGTGAAAGCTATAAAATATTTTAAAAAATTATGATATAATGAGCATGGTAGTACCGAAACTAGGACTGCACATGCTTTTTTTTATGAGAACGACAACACAATTTATTGACGGCTCTGAGCCCTGTGCCTGAGACTGGAAGAATAGCTGAATCAATTTAGCTCTTTTTGTCTTGCACAAAAAGAGCTTTTTTATTTGGGCGGTTCAGAAGGGGATTCAATCAGGGAATGGTTTTCAAAGATGTGCGTTCGGCAAAGTTAAGTCGAAAGACGGATAGGAGAGGCGATGAAGATTGGATTTGTAGGTGCGGGAGCGGTTGGCCGCGCATTGGGGATTCATTTCAAAGAGGAGGTCGTCGGCTATTACAGCCGTACACCTGAACATGCCAGAGAGGCGGCGGAACGCATTGGTGCGACATTTTATGCCGATTTTTCTGACTTGATTCGCGATGCTTCTTTGATCATGCTGACTGTAAATGATGATGCAATCGAAGCGGTGGCCCGAGAAATTGCGGATCGGGATTTGCCGCTGGAAGGAAAGGTGTTTGCCCATACAAGCGGCGTCCATAGCTCCGAAAGTTTGAATGCTTTAAAAGCAAAGGGCGCAAAAACGATGAGCCTTCACCCGTTGCATGCGTTTGCAGACCCTGAAAGACCGATCGGTGCGATTGTCTTCGGAATTGAAGGCGATATCACAGAGGCGATTAAGTCTTGGCTGGTCCGTTACGGATTTGATCCGGTTGAAATGGCGACTGATCAAAAAATCCGGTATCACCTTGCGGCGGCTGTGGCTTCCAACTACTTGGATGCAACAGTTGATTTTGCTGTTCGACAATTGGAAATTGTAGGTTTTTCAAACGAAGTCGCCCGAAAAGCGCTATGGCCTTTGATTCTCGGAACCGTTGAGAACATTGAGCACTTGGGAACTGTCAAGGCATTGACGGGACCGATCGCCCGCGGGGACGCCGGAACCATTGAAAAACATCTTTCACAATTGAGCGGAGAAGACCGGGAATTCTATTGTGTCATGGGGAAATGGGCCCTGAAAATGGCGTCGGAAAAAGGTCTGGATGATGAAAAGTATGTAACGCTGTCCAATATACTCAAGGAGGCTTAGTATGTCTAAGATTACTGTAGGTACATTTTTGGAGAAAAAAGCGGCAAAAGAAAAGATCACCATGTTGACAGCCTATGATTATTCCACTGCAAAATTGCTGGATAAGGCCGGTGTAGATTCCCTTCTCGTAGGGGATTCTCTGGGCATGACCATGCTCGGTTATGAAGATACGCTCTCCGTTACACTGGAAGACATGATTCATCATGCAAAAGCGGTGAAGCGCGCGGCAACACACGCCATGGTAGTTTGTGACATGCCTTTTATGTCGTACCACATCAGCGTTGAAGATGCCGTCAGAAATGCGGGGAGAATCATCAAAGAAACCGGTTCCCAAGCCGTTAAACTGGAAGGCGGAGCTGCAGTAAAAGATAAAATTGAAGCCATCGTCGCGGCACAAATCCCGGTTATGGGACACATCGGCTTGACGCCGCAATCGGTCAATGCCTTTGGTGGATTTAAAGTTCAGGGGAAATCGGAAGCGCAGGCAAAGCAGCTGATCGAAGATGCCAAAATGCTTGAAGCGGCAGGGTGTTTTTCCATCGTTCTCGAATGCATTCCCGAAAAGTTAGCGACGGTTATTTCGGAGTCGATTCAGATTCCGACGATCGGTATCGGTGCCGGTGCGGGTTGCGACGGACAGGTTCTCGTCATTCAGGATATGCTCGGCATGTACGATAATTTTACGCCGAAGTTTGTCAAGGATTACGCTTCTTTGAATGAGCACATCGTCGAGGCGGTGAAGGTCTACTGTGAAGAGGTCCGGTCAGGCGCTTTTCCGGAGTTAAAGCACACGTTTAAAATCGATGAAGAGATTTTGAAAAAACTTTACTAGGCAAGGATTATGGAAAAAATAGCGGCATGTGCCAAAGCGATCATAAAGCAATATTCGGCGTGTCGCTAAATATAGATAGAATTCAACTAAATTCAACTAAATTTAAATAAATTCAACAGGCGGTAGCCTTTGGGCAGAGGTGAATTATGATGATTATTAACAGCATTGATAAGCTGAGAGACGTTCTCGATGCACAGCGTGCAAATCACAAAACCATCGGACTGGTTCCGACCATGGGATTTTTACATCAAGGACATCTTTCATTGATGCAATGCGCAAAACGCGACACGGATTTTGTCGTCGTCAGTATTTTTGTCAATCCGACACAGTTTGGTCCGAATGAGGATTTTGAAGCTTACCCGCGTGATCTGAAACGGGATGCGGAGCGCTGCGACAGCGTTGGCGTAGACGTCATCTTCGCGCCGGAAGTATCGGAAATGTATCCGGAACAGGCATCGACTTTTGTATCGTGTGAAGGCGCCATTACAAGGACGCTCTGCGGGGCATCGCGTCCGGGGCATTTCAAGGGTGTGACCACGGTGGTGGCGAAGCTTTTTAATATTGTTCAGCCGGATAAAGCATTCTTCGGACAAAAGGACGCCCAGCAAGTGGTGATCATCGAAAAGATGGTGCGTGAGCTCAATATGCGCCTTCAAATTGTCCCTTGTCCGATCGTTCGCGAAGCGGACGGGTTGGCCATGAGTTCAAGAAATACGTATCTATCCGAAACGGCCAGAAAAGAGGCGCTGGTACTCAGTCAATCTCTTGCGGAGGCAAACCGTTTGATTCAATCCGGAGAAAGAGATCCGGAAGCGATTATAAATGTGATGCGAAAGACAATCGAAACGGCACCTTCGGCACAGATCGACTACATTCAAATTGTGGACGGCAGAAATTTGGAAGATTTGAAAACGCTCAAAGGAGAAGTTCTTATCGCTTTGGCTGTAAAAATCGATCAGACGCGATTGATTGATAATTTGCGCCTGACGCTTCCGGCGTAGGGCAATCGGGAGGAATAGATGTTTGTCAATATGTTAAAAGGGAAAATACACCGTGCGACGGTAACCGAAGCCAATCTCAACTATGTGGGCAGTATTACCGTAGACCGGGCACTGCTGGATGCGGCGGGCATACTGGAGGGTGAACGGGTTCAAATCGTGAACAACAATAACGGCGCGCGACTTGAAACGTATACCATTGCAGGGGAAGCGGGCTCAGGCGTCATTTGCCTGAACGGTGCAGCCGCACGGTTGGTTCAGCCGGGGGATCAAGTGATTATTATGGCCTATTGCTGGATGGAAGAAGCCGAAGCCAAGGTGTTTTCTCCGAAAGTTGTTTTTATTGAAGCGGGAAATCGTGTAACGGAAGTAGCGGCCGGGGAAATTCACGGCACAAAATGATAGTCCGTACAAACGATTGAGTCCCAATTGCACCGCGTTCGCAAGTGTGGTAAAATAACAAAGATTAAAAGAAAAAGGTGACCGGCTGTGGACTTAAATGCGCTTTATACATTTTATAAAAGAGATTCTGTCTTGCTCTCCGAACCGATGAAAAAGCATACGACTTTTAAGATCGGTGGACCGGCAAGCGCGCTTCTTCTGCCCGAAACGGCGTCTCAGATTGTTGAGACGCTGTCTTGGTGCCAAGACAATGGGATTCCTTTCTTAGTGATGGGAAACGGCTCAAATTTATTGGTCGAAGACGAAGGCATTGAAGGGGTTGTCGTAAAAATTTCAAATGCGATGGCAGATGTCGTCATAGACGGTGAAACCGTCGTCGCCGGAGCGGGCATTTTACTGTCGGCTTTGGCTCAAAGTGCCAAAGCGGCCGAGCTGACCGGACTCGAATTCGCATCCGGAATTCCCGGGACACTCGGAGGGGCGGTTTTTATGAACGCCGGCGCTTACGGCGGAGAAATGAAACAAGTGGTCGAATGGGTGGAAGTCCTTGACCGCGAGGGAACGTTGCGTCGCTTTTCGAATGAGGAAATGCAGTTCGGGTATCGCACCAGTATTGTTCGCGCCCGGGGATTAATTGTAATTCGCGTGGGGCTGAAGTTGCAACATGGGGTGCAAAAGGACATCGAAGCATTGATGGCCGACCTGACCAAAAGGCGCGTGGAAAAACAACCCCTCGAATACCCAAGTGCGGGTAGCGTTTTCAAACGGCCGGAAGGTTTTTTTGCCGGAAAATTAATCGAAGATGCGGGACTCAAGGGACTCAAACACGGTGGTGCTCAGGTTTCCGAGAAGCATTGCGGGTTTATTATCAACGCAAGTGGCGATGCGACGTGCAAAGAGGTCATTGAGCTGATCGGCGTCGTGCAGAAAGTCGTCAAGGATACACAGGGTGTGTCACTTGAACGTGAAGTACGTCTCTTTGGAAAAGAATGAACGGAGCCCTGTTTTTAACAGGGCTTTTTCTAATGATATTTTAAGTATTTTCTCATGACGGTATAAGGCGCAGTGCCCATAATGTAACCGTAGCAGAGCCGGGTGAACTCCCGGGTAAAACGGTAAAAAATCGGCAGAATAGGAGGTGTATTTTTGAAACGTGAACAGAGACAACCCGTGTTTTTTGAAACCACGGTTTTTCAAATTTTAATACTCCTATTGCTCTCGTCCGGATTGATTCTTATGGTCATGGTGCTTTCGGGATTTTTTTTGACGCGCTATTTGTTCAATGTCGTTCACTATTTTGAAGCCATCTCCGTCTTTAATGTTTTGGTGCTGATGGGGTTCCTAATCTATGAACGATTGAAGCAACTCAGATGGCATGCCAACTATGTACTGCTTCATGCAACATTTTGGATTTGTTTGCTTTCCGCGTTCTTAGTCTTCTTTTTTTCGGAAGCTTAATGGGGATTTTGCAATTTAATTGGTATAATAATGATAATGGCAATATCGAAAAGGAGAAAAAGCATGCGACTTATCGGCGATTATCATATGCACTCGAAATACAGCGGGGACAGCAAAAACGAAATTGAAGCCATTGTAAAACAAGCCATTTCGGTCGGACTCGAAGAAATTGCGATTACCGATCACGGCCCCGGACATTCCGGGTATGGCATCAAACGTGAAAATTATAAATTATTGAGACAACAGATTGACGAACTTCGGGGAAAATATCCGCAAATTCGCATTCTGTTGGGGATAGAAGCGAATATTTTGGGAAGAGACGGCGCACTGGACATGGATGAGGAAATGCTCAACATAACGGATTGGCTAAACGCCGGGTATCACTTCGGTGCCAAGATTTCTGAAGATTATATGATTCATTTGTATAATTTTTTAAGCCGATTTTCCGGATATTTCTACCGCAAGGCAAAAGCAATCAACACGCAGACGATGGTGCGAGCGATGCACCGAAATCAAATTAAAGCCATTACGCATCCCGGTGCAAAAGGCCCGATTGATATGGACGCGGTGGCCAAAGCGGCAGCCGAAACGCACACGATGCTTGAAATCAACAATAGTCATGGACACCTGTCTGCCGAAGAAATTCAGATTGCTATGCAGTACGATGTCCAATTTATTTTGGGCAGTGATGCCCATGAACTTGTGAATATCGGCAAGGTGCCGGATGCACTGGATCGCGTTCAAAAGGCGCGTTTGGGCTTGGATCGCATCTACAACATTAGACTCTGATGACACTCGGGAGGTTATCGTGAATTTCATCATTATTTCAGGCGAATCCGGCGCTGGCAAGAGCCAAGCCAAAAAAGTATTTGAAGACTACGGCTATTATTGTGTGGATAATTTGCCGCCGTCGCTCATTCCAAGTTTTGTGGATTTACTCGAACAAAGCGCTGAACGTATTGAAAACATTGCCCTCGTCATTGATGTTCGCGGCGGAAAATTTTTTAAAGACTTGGAAGACAACCTCGAAGGGCTCAAGCAGAGGGGATACACATACAAGATATTCTATTTTGAAGCCGGAGAGGACGTGATACTAAAGCGGTTTAAAGAGGCGCGCAGAACGCATCCGCTCGATCCGAGCGGCCGATTGGAAAACGCGATTCGAACGGAGAAAGAAATTTTGTCGGCGCTGAGAGAACAGGCGGATTTTGTGATCAATACCAGCCATACGACGCAAGCGCAACTCAAGGCAGAAATTACAAAGGGATTGGATATCACGGAACGCGATCACCCGTTGACGATTACGTTTCTTTCATTCGGATTCAAGAAGGGGCTTCCGCTGGACGCGGACTTTGTATTCGATGTGCGTTTTTTGCCGAACCCCTTTTACATTGAATCGCTGCGCGGATTGACGGGAGAGTGTGATGCGGTTCAAGAATACGTCATGCATTTTGAAGAGAGCAAACACTATTTCGACCTTTTGGTCAACCTATTGGACTTTGCCGTGCCGCAGTTTGCGCGCGAAGGGCGTTCGCAATTGATTGTGGCAATCGGATGCACGGGCGGGCAGCATCGTTCGGTGACCTTTGTCAATCGTTTGGCAGAGACATTTAGGGCGCGGGGCTATGCGGCCGAAGCCGCGCATCGGGAAATCAAATCGGGGAGTGTGCCATGTTAAATATTGTTGCCCTCGGCGGCGGAACGGGCTTGTCCATTATTTTAAGAGGACTGAAAGAAATTTCGCCTAACATTGCCGCAGTTGTGACAGTGGCCGATGACGGCGGCGGTTCGGGTGTTCTCAGAGCAGACCTCGGCATGTTGCCGCCTGGTGACGTGCGCAACTGCATTTTGGCGCTGGCCAATAAGGAACCGATTCTTCAGGATCTTTTTCAGTATCGATTTGCGGAGGGACGGCTCAAAGGTCAAAATTTTGGAAACTTAATGATCGCCGCCATGGTGGGCATTTCGGACAGCTTCGAGGCGGCCATAAAGAAAATATCGGATATTTTCGCCATTACGGGAGTTGTTCTCCCGGTTTCTGAAGAGAATATCATTTTATATGCTCAACTTTCAGACGGTGCGACGGTAGCGGGCGAATCCAATATTCCGCTGGAAGCTTTTAAACGCTCTGCATCCATTGAACGCATCTGGATTGAACCTGGGGAAGCCCATACAGGCGAACAGGTACTCGATCATATCAAGCATGCCGATATGATCGTACTCGGCCCCGGAAGCCTTTTTACGAGCATTATTCCGAATCTTCTCATCGGGCAGGTGGCAGAGGCGATCAATGAGAGCGCGGCCCCGGTCTATTATATTTCAAACTTAATGACACAACCCGGGGAAACGGATGGAAAAACGGCTGTGGAGCACTTGCAGTTGATCTTAGATCACACGGAATTAAAGCATATTGATTTTCTCGTCGCCAACAGCGGAGACATTTCGCCGGAGATTATCTCGCGCTATCAACGCGAAGAAGCGACGCCGGTAACCTTTTGTGAAAAGGATCGGGCGTACCTCAAAGCGTGTAACATCGAACTGATCGAAGGTGATTTTGTGGAAGTCAAAAAGGGCTACGTTCGCCATGATGCCCTGAAGATCAGCGAGGCTCTCATGAAAAATTTAGAACGCGTTTACAATCCCGATGAACAGAATTGAACAGAGCAAAATAGAGCAAAATAGAGTAGAAACATCTTTTGAAAAGTTCTTTTTA
>JASUTA010000157.1 GCA_030445805.1 Clostridiales bacterium | reverse complement strand
TGCAACTGTTTACAGGACATTGCAACTACTGGAAGAATTAGAAGTTGTAACGTCACTCAATTTAGAGGACGGTTGCGTGCGCTATGAGCTCTATATAGACGACGGCGCACACAATCATCATCACCTGATATGCAATAAATGCGGAAGGGTCATAGAAGTGGAAGGTGACTTGTTGGATCAGCTCGAGCAGAAGATTGAACGAGAGTACGATTTTAAAATCGTAGACCATAAATTAAAATTCTATGGAATTTGTAGTAAATGTAAAAACCTTGTTTAACGCAGGGTTTATTTTTCGTAAAAACAGAGCACCTTTGTCATAGATTGCACTGAACGAGCGGACTAGAAGAATTTTGAGGTGAAAATATGGCAAATATGAATATGAAAACAAATGAAAACAACACTGCGCCCAGAGAGCGAACGGTAAAAGCCGAAGGTGCAGAACCGGCAAAGAAGCGCGTAAGACGCAGAAAACCCCCGGTAAAAACAGCAAAGACAGCTCCGGGTCCCAATGCTGCAAAAGCTGTTGAAAAGAAGAACACGATGAACAAAAGCAACAATAAAGAAAAGACAAAAGCAAAAGCAAAAGTCAAAGAAGTCAAAGAAGTCAAAGCGGATGGTGTGCTTAAGATCATTCCGCTCGGCGGCATGTATGAAATCGGGAAAAATATGACGGCCATTCAGTATGAGGACGATATTTTTGTCGTTGACTGCGGCATGGCATTCCCGGAAGATGAACTCCTTGGGATTGATGTCGTCATTCCGGATGTTTCTTATTTGAAGAAAAATCTGTCGAAAGTGCGCGGGATTATTCTCACCCACGGTCATGAAGACCATATCGGGGCACTGCCTTATGTCCTTCGCGATATCAATGTACCTGTGTACGGAACGCGTTTGACACTTGGCCTTGTAGAAAACAAGTTAAAAGAACATCGATTGACACCGAAGATGGTTACCATCATTCCGGGACAGCGATTTAAACTCGGGGTTTTTGAAATCGAACCGATTCGCGTGTGCCACAGTATTGCGGATGCCGTTGCGTTTGCGATTACAACACCGCTTGGGAAAGTCATTCATACGGGTGACTTTAAAATCGATTTTACGCCGATTGACGGTCAAAAAATGGACCTTGCAAGATTGGCTCAACTGGGTCAGGAAGGCGTATTGGCCATGCTTTGCGACAGTACCAATGTCGTGAGGGAAGGGTATACTATGTCCGAAAGTACCGTCGGGGGCACCTTTGAAGAAATTTTCAGACACGCGGATTCCAGAATCATCGTCGCTGCCTTTGCTTCCAACGTGCACCGAATTCAACAGATTATCAATGCGGCTTATATGAACAACCGCAAAGTGGCTTTTTCGGGCAGAAGTATGGTCAATGTCAGCAGCGTTGCACTGGAACTCGGCTATTTGAAAGTGCCGAAGGACATTATTATCGATATTAAGGATATCGGACGCTACCCTGAAAACGAACTCGTGGTCATCACGACCGGGTCACAGGGTGAACCGATGAGTGCCTTGGCGCGTATGGCGAATTCGGAACACAGAAATATGGAAATTGTTCCGGGGGATTTGATTATTCTTTCTTCTTCTCCGATTCCGGGCAACGAAAAATCGGTCAATAAGATCATCAATCAATTGACTCAAAAAGGTGCGAAAATGATTTATGAGTCCCTTGCGGACGTTCACGTATCAGGCCATGCCAAACGTCAAGAACTCATGCTGATGCACGCGCTCGTCAAGCCGAAATACTTTATTCCGGCGCATGGCGAATTCGTCCATCTCAATACGCATAAACAACTTGCCATGGATATGGGCATGAATGAAAAAAACATTTTTATCGTCAACAACGGTGGTGTCGTCGAATTTTCGGAACAAGGCGCGAAAATCGGGAAATCTGTTCCTGCGGGCCGTGTGTTCATTGACGGACTTGGTGTCGGCGACGTCGGAAACATCGTCCTCAGAGACAGAAAACACTTGTCTGAAGACGGTCTTATTATTGTCGTCGTGGCAATGTCCAGCATTACCGGAGAACTCGTCAGCGGGCCGGATTTGATTTCAAGGGGATTTGTCTATGTCAGAGAATCCGAAGAACTCATGGACGGTGCAAGAGCGGTTATTGAAGAAGAACTGAAGAAGTGCAGTGCAAACAACATCAAGGATTGGGCTTCTCTCAAAGGATCGGTTAAAGAAACGCTGAGCCGCTATATTTATCAAAGCACCAAACGATCTCCGATGATTCTTCCTGTTTTTATGGAAGTCTGATTCGAAAACGGATCGAACTTTTGAGACGTGCATCGTGATTGCGTCAGATGGTTTACAATGAAATAAGGAAAAATGCAGAGAGGGCATCATGAAAAAAATTGGGTTAATTTTGAGTTTGCTCATCATTTTGGCGGTTTCGTCAGGATGTGCAGCTGTCTTGGAGAAGTATAACGCACCTGTAGACGAGACGTCCACGGATCTGGTTTTGGTAACGGTTGAACCCGGTTCAAGTACGACGGGTATCGCCAACACTTTATTGGATCTCGGATTGATTCAAAATGTCAATGCCTTCAAAGCAAAGGCGAAACTGATGGAAGTGGACGGGAAGATGCAAGCAGGGGATTACCAGCTTTCAAAAGCCATGTCTACGGAAGAAATCATCAACAAACTCGTCGATGGGGACGTCTACATTGATACCGTAAAGTTCACAATTCCGGAAGGCTATGAAATTCGTCAGATTGCCGATCGCTTGGAGGAAATGGGGCTGATCGACAGAGCGACTTTTTATGACATTTTGGAGAACTATCCGTTTGACTATCGATTCCTTGAAGGGGTTGACCGTCAATATGATCTCGAAGGGTATCTTTTCCCGGACACTTATGAAATTGCAAGAAAAGATGTCAGTGAGCTCAATATTATCACTATGATGCTCGATCGATTTGATGAAATTTTTGATGACAGCGACTACGATCGTGCCGAAGAAATCGGCATGTCCGTCAATCAAGTGATTACGCTCGCTTCTATTATTGAACGCGAAGGCAAGTTGCAGGAAGAATTCCCGATTATCTCAAGTGTTTTTCACAACAGAGTCGATATTTCCATGTCTCTTCAATCCTGTGCAACGGTACAATACGTCCTTCAGGAGCGTAAAGAGAACTTGACCAATGACGACATCGCCATCGATTCGCCGTTTAACACGTATTTGTACGCGGGACTGCCGCCGGCGCCGATTGCGTCACCGGGAGAGGTTGCTATTGAAGCAGCCCTCTATCCGGCAGATACCGATTATTTATATTTTGTTTTAAAAGAAACCAACGACGGCTCTCATTACTTCAACTCGACGCTTGAAGGTCATAACAGAGACAAAGCGAAAAGGAATTAAGAATGGAAAATGAGGCGAAAATTGTATATCCGGCTACAACGGCCTATGTGAGAACGCTTTTGCCGAAGTCGGAAGGGTATTTGTTGCGTCTTGAAGAAGAAGCGCACAGAGACGGGGTTCCGATCATTCAGCCGGAGGTGGCTCAATATATGAGGGTGCTGATGCAATTGCATCGGCCGACCCGTATCTTGGAAATCGGAGCGGCGACGGGTTACTCCGCCTCCGTGATGGCACTGTCTTTACCGGCGGGTGAAATCGATACCATTGAACTCAATGCAGAGACGGCGCGTATCGCGGCTGAGCATTTTGAAGAGCTGGCGACGTTTCATCCCGAGGTGTCGGTTCGACTGCATGTGGGGCCGGCGGAAGCGGTTATCTCCGATCTGAAAGGGCCTTACGATTTTGTCTTTATTGATGCGGCAAAAGCGCACTATAGTGCCTTTTTTGAAGGGGCTTATCCGCTTGTTCGTCCGGGAGGACTCATTGTTTCGGACAACGTGTTGTTTCGGGGCATGATTACGGATGATGCGCTGATATTGCCGAAATACAAAACCATTGTTAAACGCATGAGACAGTATCTTGAAATGATCAGTGAGCACAGCCGATTGACGACATCGATTTTATCGATCGGCGACGGCGTGGCGCTCAGTTACAAAAGGGAGGCGGACGGCGCATGAAACGTGTGGAATTGCTGGCGCCGGCCGGCGATTTGGAAAAACTTAAATTTGCGATTTATTATGGTGCGGATGCCGTTTATATCGGAGGCGAAATCTTCGGCCTCAGAGCGGCATCAAAGAACTTTTCAATAGAAGAGATGAAAGAGGGCATCGAATTTGCTCATGAGCGCGGAAAGCGCGTCTATTTGACACTCAATATCATTCCGCACAATGCGGATATTGATGCGCTTCAAAGATATCTTGAATCGGTGCGTGACATCGGACTGGATGCTGTGATCTTAGCGGATCCCGGGACGCTGATGTACGTGAAAATGTTTGCACCCGACATGGAAGTTCATTTGAGTACACAGGCGAACAACACCAATTATATGAGTGCTAAGTTCTGGCATTCCCAAGGGGTTAAGCGCATTGTACTGGCCAGAGAACTCTCCTTTGAGGAAATTGAAGAAATCTGTGAAAATACGCCGGATGATTTGGAATTCGAAGCGTTTGTCCATGGAGCCATGTGCATTTCCTATTCCGGTCGTTGTCTATTGAGCAGCTATCTGACGGGGCGGGATGCCAACCAAGGTGCCTGTGCTCAGCCTTGCAGATGGTCTTACCAACTGGTTGAGGAAAAACGTCCCGGAGAGACGTATCCCGTTGTGGAAACGGATCGCGGCACGTTCATATTCAACTCCAAAGACCTGTGTATGATTCACGCCATTCCCGAACTGATTGAATCCGGTCTTGACAGCCTTAAAATCGAAGGGCGTATGAAGACGGTTTATTATGTGGCCAGTGTGGTGCGCGCTTATCGGAAGGCCATTGATACGTATTATGCGGATCCCCAAAATTATACGTATGATCCCGAGTGGTTTGAAGAAATTCGCAAAGTTTCTCACCGTGAATTCACGAGCGGATTTTATGAAGGCAATCCGGGTGCCGACGGCCAACTTTACGGCTCAAGCGCCTATATCAGAACTTATGATTTTATCGGTCTCGTTAAAAGTTATGATCCGGAGACGGGCATGGCTTGCATTGAACAGAGAAATCGATTCAAGCGCGGCGATCGAATTGAAATCATAGGTCCAGATTATTATGAACAAGTTCTGGACATTAAAGAGATGACGGATGAAGACGGCACGCCGATCGATGTTGCGCCGCATGCGCAGCAGACGGTGTATCTTCGCGTAGGAGCTCCTGTTGCCCCTAACTATATTTTGCGTATGGCCAAGGAGGAAGCCCATGAATAAGCCAATCGTCATCGGCATTGCGGGAGGGACCGGCTCGGGGAAAAGTACGGTCGCCCGCGCCATCTTTAAATCCTTACCCGATGAAAACATTCTCATCATTGAGCAAGACGCCTATTATAGAGATCAAAGTGAGTTGACTTTTTCGGAAAGGGTCAAAACCAATTATGACCACCCGCTTGCTTTTGACACGGCACTGCTGATTGAACACGTTGAAAAACTAAAGCGATTTGAGCCGATTGAAAAACCGATTTATAATTTTTCCAACCACAATCGGGAAAAAGACACCATTCACGTCGAACCGAGAGATATTATTGTCCTCGAAGGCATTATGATTCTCGAAGATCTTCGATTGAGAGAACAAATGGACATTAAGATATTTGTCGACACGGACGCTGACGTTCGCATTATCAGGCGGATTACGCGTGATATTCAGGAGCGGGGAAGAACCCTCGAATCAGTGATCGATCAATACTTGACGACGGTTAAACCGGCGCACGATCAATTTATCGAACCGACGAAGAAGTATGCGGATATTATTATCCCGGAAGGCGGCTACAATAAGGTTGCCATTGATATCATGACGACGAAAGTCATGTCGATTATTCGGGAA
>JASUTA010000156.1 GCA_030445805.1 Clostridiales bacterium | reverse complement strand
ATATCTGAAGGCACATCAAACGGTGCCTTTCCTTCCCATTTTACAAAAGCTTTGAGCTCTTCAACGCCGTCTTCACCAAGCGGTGACCCGTGAACCTTGCTCGTGCCTTGTTTGGAAGGACAACCGTAGCCGATCACTGTCTTCACGATGACAATGGACGGTTTTTCCGTTTCTGCTTTTGCCGCCTGAATCGCCGCTTGAATGGCATCGATGTCGTTTCCGTCTTCTACTTCAACGACTTGCCAGTTCATGGCTTCAAATCGTTTTGCGACATTTTCCGTAAAGGCGAGATCGGTACTGCCTTCAATGGTAATGCTGTTGGAATCGTAAAGCAAGATGAGTTTTCCGAGTTTGAGCGTTCCCGCGAGAGAAGCCGCTTCATATGAGATGCCTTCCATCAAACAACCGTCTCCGGAAAGTGCAAATGTATAGTGATCCACTACGGGGAATTCCGGTCGATTGAATTTTGCGGCCAAATGCGCTTCGGCAATGGCAAAGCCTACCGCATTTGCAATCCCTTGCCCAAGCGGTCCGGTAGAAGTCTCAATGCCTACTGTATGACCGAATTCAGGGTGACCCGGTGTGCGACTTCCGAGTTGTCTGAAGTTTTTCAATTCTTCAAGCGGCAATCCGTATTCAAACAGATGCAGCAATGAATAGATGAGCATGGAACCATGCCCTGCGGAGAGAATAAATCGGTCCCTGTTTTGCCAGAGCGGATTTTTAGGGTTATGCTTCATCTCTCTCGACCAAAGCGTATAAGCCATAGGCGCCGCACCGAGCGGAAGCCCCGGGTGCCCTGAGTTTGCAGCCTGAATCGCTTCGGCTGACAGTACGCGAATCGCTTGGATCGCTTTTAAATCCATCATAGTGTTTTACCAACCTTTCATAAAATAATATCCGAAAATAATATCCTGTTTTCGGAATCTTTATCGCATTTAAAATAAACGCTAAAAGAGCGTCCGAATTCAAACGCTCTTAAAAATCTTGTTTATTGACCCATTGACGATCAAGCTTGGAAATTAACCGGCTTGGAAGGAATGATCGTTGAAATGGCATGCTTATAAATCATCTGCTGTTTGCCTTCGCTGTCGAGTACGATGGTATAGCTGTCAAACCCCTTGACAAGCCCCCGAATCTGATACCCGCTGATCAGGAAAATGGTGATCGGCGTTTGATCTTTTCGGCATTGATTTAAAAAGACGTCTTGCAAGTTAATGGTGTTCTTCATGGATTCCACTCCTTTATCTATATAATTATATAATCGACAGGATCTTTTCAACACAGGGCGCAATGCCCTCGTAAAGCCCTACGTCGAGCCAATGCATGTCCGGATAGCGTTTGAACCAAGTCAGCTGACGTTTTGCATATCGCCTGCTGTTTCGCTTCAACAAAGTCACCATGGTTGCTTTATCATAGCATCCGTCCAAAAATCCTGAGACTTCCTTGTATCCTATACCCTGCATTGATTGGTTCCTATCAGTGATTCCGTTTTTTTTGAGATTTTTTACTTCCTCTATCAGGCCGTTTTCGAGCATAATGTCCACACGTCGATTAATGCGATCATAAAGCGCTTCGCGATCGCGAGTCAAACCGATAAGAACGCTTTCAAATCGTTCATGCCTTTTAGGGGCTTCTGAAAAATCCGGAACGGATGTCCCTGTCATTCGGTAAATCTCAAGTGCACGCATCACCCGTCTGACATTGTTGGGATGTATGCGTTCGGCCGCTCCGGGGTCAACCGCTTTCAACCGCTCATACAGCGCCTCGCCGCCCTGTTCAAGAACCAGCGCTTCCAACTCAGCTCTATACTTTTCATCGGCTTCGCCCTCTCCGAACGACATGTCATACAACAGCGCGTTGACATAAAGGCCCGTACCGCCTGCGACGATCGGCTGTTTACCCCGCGCAAAAATATCGTTTATCGCAGCATGTGCGGCTTGCGCATAAGCACTGACCGAAAATGTCGCTTCAGGAGCAACCACGTCAATCATATGATGGACAATACCGTCCATCTCTTCTGTCGTCGGTTTTGCCGACCCGATATTCAGTTCTCTGTAAATCTGCATGGAGTCGGCCGAAACCACTTCACCATCGAGGGCTTTAGCCAGTCCCACTGCAGTATCCGTCTTCCCAACCGCTGTGGGCCCGACGATAAAAATGACACGTCTCATGGTATATCTCACCTATTTATCATCATATAATGATATTGAATTCGATTCAATCACTTTGTAGAAAAAGTAACCATTTTGAAATATAAAATAGCCCCAAAGCACTATAAAATTCGCTTGAATTTCTTATCAATCTCATTTTTAGAAAATCTTACAACAATCGGGCGTCCGTGCGGACACGTATAAGGGTCTTCAAGCCCCATCAGGGATTGAAGCAGCGCGTCCGTTTCGATGGGCATGAGTAGGTCATTTGCCTTAATTGCCGCTTTGCATGCACGAGTGGCAATTTCAAGTTGTTTGGAGGCATCCACAGCTTGAATGTTGTCCTCCATAACCGACAAAAACATATCCTTTGCGGAAGACGGCGACATCAAGCTGGGAATTTCACGTAAAAGGATGGTCTTAGGCCCGAATTGTTCCGCCGAAAAGCCCATTTTTGCAATAAGCGATCCAGATTCCGCAAAACGCGCCATGCCAAGAACGTCCAATTCAATTTTAATCGGAATCAGCAAGCCTTGGGAAAGAACCCCTTCCTTCTCAAACGCCTGCATAAATTGCTCGTATAAAATTTTTTCATGTGCCGCGTGCTGATCAATGAGGTAAAGCTGAGAAGTTTTTTCATAAATCAAATACGTTTTATCAAATGTCCCGATATAAGTCAGGCCCTCGTAAACAGAAGCCTCTTGCATCGGTTGTACCGGTTCCGCATGCGTCGATGCGAAATGTCCCATCTCTTCTAAAATACTAAAGTCAATCTGGGCGCCTGCGGCAGAAGGCGCTCTGTATCCCCCTGTGCCGGTTCCGTATCCTCCGGGAGGGTTCACCTTCCCACTTGAACGAACACTTTTACTTAAAGCTCCTGTGTCACTTTGGGTGGCCGTTTCTCCCGGGTCTTTATCTGCAACTGCGTTTTGAAAACGCTCTTTGGCTTGCTCACTGCGCTGTGCTGTCTTCATCGATAACGGTTCAGACTTCATCAATTGCTCAGACTTCATCGCTGGTTCAAACTTTGCCGCTTCTCCGGATTCTCTTTTGATAAAGGGGGCCGCTTCTGTACTTCTTTCAATGGGTTCTGGAGGCGTTACAGGTTTAGCCGTAAAAGCCACATCAGGCACCTGATCGTACAAATTAAAGGCTTTTTTGAGCGCCGTATAAATCAATTGCTTTACGCGGCCCTCATCGTGAAATTTGATTTCTGTCTTAGCCGGATGAACGTTGACATCAACCGTTTCGGGCGGCAGTTCCAAAAACAGAAAACAGACCGGAAAACGATTGTTCATCAAATAAGGCTTATAAGCCAAATGGACAATTTCTTTAATCAGATCGCTTTTGACGTATCGGCCGTTTACAAAAGCCAATTGTTGATTGCGCGTCCCCCGAGTCAATTCAAATTTAGAAATAAAGCCGTGAAGGCGCATGGAATCCAAAGAGTCTTCGATGGGCTGGAGTTGTTTAATCAACCCGGGTTCATAAACCGATAAAATGGCATCTGCGAGCCTTCCGTTTCCGGGTGTATCAAAAACGCGTTTGTCATCGAGCATATACTTAAAAGCGACTTCCGGATGCGAAAGCGCGAGATGGCTCATCAACTCTGTAATGGCGCGCCCTTCCGCCTGATCGCTTTTTAAAAATTTCAATCGGGCAGGCGTATTGAAAAAGAGGTCTTTCACAGAAATACTCGTCCCCGGAACCGTCCCGACCGGTGTTTTTTTCAAAATCATGCCGCCGGCGGCCGTCACTTTAATGCCGGTTTCCGCATCGCGTCGCATGGTGATGAGTTCAACCTGAGAGACCGCGCAGATACTGGCAAGTGCCTCACCTCTGAATCCCAAACTTTTAGTGCTGTTTAAATCTTCAATGGATCGAATTTTGCTGGTGGCGTGGCGTTCAAAAACGAGGTCGAGATCGCCCTCGTAGATTCCCGATCCGTTATCGGTCACTCGGATTTGCCCTTTCCCGCCGCGCTTAACATCGACAATAACTTCGGTTGCACCTGCATCCACAGCATTTTCAACCAATTCTTTAACAACGGCCGACGGTCTTTCGACAACTTCTCCGGCGGCAATTTTATCTGCCGTTCTGGCGTCCAATTTTAAAATTCGATTGTCCATATTAACACCTCTTTTGTCTTGCACAATTCCTGTCAGCCAATCTATTTTTCTTCTTTAAAATAAGTCATAATCTGATTGAGGGCATTCATGGCCTCAATCGGCGTCATTTCATTGAGATTCAGTTGCTCGACAAACCGCTTGATTTCGGAATCCTGAACGGTTACATTTGTGAAAGTGCCGCGCACGTCATCGGAGCCGGATGTCTGATTTGTTTCGGTATGTTCAGCACTGCTGAGCGTCTGAAGGTTGTTGTTGATGTCGTTGATCTCCAGTCGGGCCAAAATTTCCTTAGCACGGCGTATGACTGTATCCGGAACACCTGCAAGCTTCGCAACCTGTATGCCGTAACTTTGATTGGCACCGCCCGGCTCGATTTTTCTGAGAAAGACAATATCGTCCAAAACTTCTTTTACGGCAATACGGTAATTTCGAACGCCCTCAATGCGCCCTTCCAATTCCGTCAGTTCATGATAATGGGTTGCAAACAAAGTCTTGGCATTCAATCCGGACAGAGAGGCGATGTACTCAACGACACTCCAAGCAATGCTGAGTCCGTCATAAGTGCTGGTGCCCCGTCCGATTTCGTCGAGAATAATCAACGAGCGCTTGGTCGCATTGTTCAAGATATTGGCCAGCTCATTCATTTCAACCATGAATGTGCTCTGCCCCTGTGAGAGGTCATCCGATGCCCCGACACGTGTAAAAATGCGGTCAACAATGCCAATCTCCGCTTTTTTTGCCGGGACAAAACACCCAATTTGCGCCATGAGTACGATCAGTGCAACTTGACGCAAATAAGTGGACTTTCCGGCCATATTCGGGCCGGTAATGATATAAAATTTGTGGTCCTGTCGGTCCAGAAAAGTATCATTAGGCACAAACGCCGTATCGTTGAAAATGCGTTCAATGACCGGATGGCGTCCGTCTTGGATACGAATCGCCGACCCCTCCGACACCTTCGGTTTGACATAGCCGTAGCGATAACTGCACTCGGCAAAAGAAACGAGAACATCCAAAGCCGCCACGGCGGATGCCGTCTTTTGAAGACGTGCCACTTCGAGCATCAGATCGGCTTTCAATTCCGCAAAGAGTTCCGCTTCCAATCGGACAATTTTTTCTTCCGAGCCGAGCACTTTTTCTTCAAGGTCTTTGAGTTTCGGCGTAATGAAACGTTCGGCATTGGCAAGTGTTTGTTTTCTGATATAAGTTTCAGGCGCCATTTTTGCATTGCCCCTGGAAATTTCAATATAATAGCCGAAGACTTTATTGTAGCCGACTTTCAGCGTTTTGATGCCCCATTTTTCTCGCTCGGACTGCTCAAGTTCCAAAATCCAGTTCTTTCCGTTTTGCACGGCATCACGCAATTCATCCAGCCCGTCATGATATCCGGTGCGGATAACCCCACCGTCTTTCAAAAGAAACGGCGGTTCATCCTCAATGGCAGATTCGATTTTTGCACAGACGTCTTCAAGGGCATCCATTTCTTCCCGAATCCCGGCAAGGGCCTCTGCATCCACCGATTCCAAAAGCAACTTCAAGTCCGGAAGTTGAGTGAGTGAGCGTTTGAGTGCAACGAGGTCCCGTGGATTGATGCTGCCGTAAACCAATTTGGACGTCAGTCGTTCGAG
>JASUTA010000155.1 GCA_030445805.1 Clostridiales bacterium | reverse complement strand
TCTGTCATGGTGAATATCAATTACATGGCAGACGGTATTGTTCCCAAAACAGAAATTCCCGAAGAAAATCCGCTGGATTACAAAGAGGGCGATAAAGTTTCTGTTTTTGTCATCAAACTGGATGACGGTGAAGGCAATGTTGTTCTTTCGATTTCAAGAGCGGAAGCCCTTGTCATTTGGGACAAACTCGCCGAGATGATGGCAAACAAAGAAAAAATTGAACTGAAAATAAAAGAAGCGGTAAAGGGTGGGGTCATCGGATTCTATAAGACGGCACGCATCTTTATTCCGGCTTCTCAACTGTCGCTGTCGTTCGTGGAAGATCTGTCGACTTATGCCGGAAAAACCTTGGAAGTAGAAATTATTGAAGTCGATGCGGAAAAGAAACGTGCCGTTGCTTCCCGTAAGAGTATCCTCCGAGAAGAAGCGGACAAAAATAAGGCGGCATTGCTGGAACAACTTAAAGTCGGAGACGTGCTGAAAGGGACGGTTGCCCGTTTGACTAATTTTGGGGCTTTTGTTGATTTGGGCGGAGTAGACGGATTGGTACATATCTCGCAAATGTCACTCCGACGCATCAACCATCCGTCGGAAGTGGTTAAAGTCGGTGAAATCGTAGAAGTGATCGTGCTCAAAATCGATCAAGAAAAAGATAAAATTTCGCTTAAGCTCGAATCTGCCGCACAAGATCCTTGGGCGGATATTGAAGACGATTATATGGCAGGGGATGTCGTTAAAGGAAAAGTCGTGCGCATTGCGCCGTTTGGTGCGTTTATAGAACTTGAACCGGGGATTGAAGGTCTTCTCCACATTTCAGAAATGGCCGATCATCATGTGGCAACTCCTTCGGAAGTGGTTAATGAGGGCGATGAAATCGATGTGACGATTTTATCCGTCGATGCGGCGAAAAAGAAAATCAGCCTGACGCTCAAAGAAAATGCAGAAGTTGAGCCGGAATACGAAATGCCAGAAGAAGTGAAAAAGACAACGATGCAGGATTTATTCGGAGATAAACTCAAAGGACTCAAACTCAAATAGAGGACATGTTGGGAGGTACCGATGGATCAACTGAAACTGAAACCGGAACAATTGACCAATCGCTGTAACCCGGATCAATTCAAGTTTAAAACGACGGAAGAATTGATTCCGATCAGAGGCATTATCGGACAGGAGCGTGCTAAAAAAGCGCTCCAGTTCGGTCTCGGCGTGACAAAAAAAGGGTACAATATTTACGTCTCCGGACAATGGGGATCAGGTAGAAACAGTTTTGTGAACATGTTGACGGAAGAGCAGGCGGTTAAACGACGCCCGCCGGAAGATTGGATATACGTCAATAATTTCATTGATCCATATCATCCGATATCAATCAACTTAGAGAATGGGCAAGGAAAGACCGTTATCGAGCAAGTTGAAAGGGCCATTCGTTTTCTCAGACGCGGTATCGTCGAAATTTTTTCGAGCAGTGATTACGAAAATGCAAGGCAAAAATTGCTTGAAGAATACAATCAACGTGCCAACAGTATTGTCGGAGAACTCAATGAAATCGGGAAAAAGTACGGTTTTATGTTCAGCCTGACGGAGAAGGGGATCATGAGTATTCCGCTTAAAGACGGAAAGCCGATGAGTGAAGAAGCGTATAAGTCTATCTCACCTGCCGAATATACGGTGATGCTCGGAAATTCGCAAAAATTGAGCCTTGAAACCATCGACCTCTTTAACAAGCTTCGACTTGAAGAAGAAAATTTGAGAACGCGATTTAAAAATTTAGACGAGCAAATGGGGCGGCACCTCGTTAAGTTTCATTTGAACAGCATTCGGGAGAAACATAAGAACAACGAAGGCCTAAAACGCTATTTGGAAATGCTCGAAGACGATATTGTTGAAAATTTGGATCATTTTAAAGAAAAGGCCGAAGCAGAAGAACCGCAGAGTCCGCTGATGCTTCCAATGAATCCGGAAGCTTTCTTTGAACGGTACCGGATCAATTTGTTTGTGGACAACAGTGATGTGCGCTATGCGCCGGTGATTTTTGAATCCGACCCAACGTACTACAATTTGGCGGGGAGTATTGAATACCTCAACGAAATGGGCGTCGTGAAAACGGATTTTACCATGATTAAGCCAGGATCGCTCCACAGGGCAAACGGCGGGTATCTCATTCTGCTCGCAAAAGACATTTTGAGCAATCCTTTTGCTTGGAAGAGTCTAAAACGTGCCTTGCTTGACGAAGCGGTATCGATTGATTCGAGAGCGGCTTTTTCCGGTGCGTTGGTTTCTCAAACCATCCGGCCTGAACCGATTCCGATTGATGTCAAAGTGATCATTATCGGAGATTACTATACGTATTCGCTTTTGACGGCTTACGATGAAGAGTTTCAAAAACTGTTCAAAGTGATGGCTGATTTCGATACGGATATGTCTCGCAATGATGAAAATGTGGAGAAATTCGCTCGGTTTGTCTCGACGCGTTGTCAGAATGAAGGGCTAAAACATTTCACACCGGATGCGGTGGCACTTTTAGTCGATCATGCGACGCGACTTGCGGACGATCAGACAAAATTGACGGCACATCTAAAGACTCTGGGTGATGTCATTATTGAGGCGGATGCATGGGCCAATTACTATAAAGAACCGCTCGTGACGAAAGAACAGGTTCAGCGCGCATTGGATGAACGCCGTATGCGAAACAATAAATACGAAGAAAACACGCTGAATCTTTTTGAAGAAGGCACTTACCTAATTGATGTAGAAGGCTTTAAAGTCGGCGAAATCAATGGATTAGCCGTTGTCGGAACGGGGCAGTACAATTTCGGTAAGCCATCAAAGATAACGGTTTCAACCTATCAGGGCAGACAGGGCATCATTAATATTGAACGTGAAGCACGCACCAGCGGTAAGATCCACGACAAGGGCGTCATGATTCTGACGGGATTTTTGGGGCATATGTTTGCTCAGGACAAGCCGTTGGCATTGACGGCAAGCATTGTATTTGAACAGCTTTATTCCGGCGTAGACGGAGACAGTGCCGCCAGTACGGAACTGTATGCACTGCTTTCCGATTTATCGGGCAAGCCGATTAATCAGGCCGTCGCCGTTACGGGATCCGTCAATCAACGTGGCTATATTCAACCGATTGGTGGGGTTAACGAAAAAATCGAAGGGTATTTCGGCGTCTGTAAAGTGAAGGGATTTACCGGGAAGCAAGGGGTTATGATTCCCGCTCAAAACGTAAAAAACCTGATGCTTTCCGATGAAATCGTCGAAGCGGTCAGAAACGGGCAGTTTACGATTTGGGCGATTTCACACGTTGATGAAGGCATCGAAATCTTGACAGGCATTAAAGCAGGAAAGCGCACGAAGCGCGGTCATTACGAAAGAAACAGCATTTACGGTCTCGTTGACCGAAGATTGACCGCATTGGCGCAGACGGCAAAAGAAAATGCCGAGAAAGAAGATAACGAAAAGAAACCTGCAGAGAAGGTTGAAAAACAAAATAAAAATGCGGATCCGGCTCATTAGCCGGAACCGCATTTTTTTAAATGAGAAATCAAGAAGGCAAGGCAGTTCGCAAATAAATTGTAAACTGTTAAAACCGTTAAAACGAATAGATTTTATACTCTGTAACCAGATAATTGACGGGTGTGTCAAAGACATCTCTGGGCACTTCCGGAACGCGTTGACAGTCAAAAGCAGGCGCGATTTTAGGAATGCCGGCAGATAAGCGGCTAAACAGACGATCGTAGTAGCCCCCGCCGTAGCCGAGTCGGTAACCGGACACATCAAAAGCGGCACCGGGCGTTAAAATGCAATCAAGGGCTTCATATGGGATTTCCGCATGATGTGCGGGATTGGGTTCTAAAATACCGAAAGCACCCGGGACAAGCGTTTCAAGATCATCGACAGCAAAAAAGCTCAGGGTCATATGATCGGCGTTTACGCGCGGGAGCGCCAACTGCTTTTTTAAAGAGGCCATGCGTGTGTTGATGAAATGCATATCGACTTCACCGCGAATGGATGAAAAAGAAGCGATGATTTTTGCACCTAAAAAGGCAGGCAGAGTGAGAACGCCCTCTGTGATACGTCGACTCTTTTCCAAATGAGCGTCTTTTGGGATGTCATTTCGGATGCGTAAGATTTCTTGACGCAGATTTTTCTTTTTTTCGGATATGAGATCGGACATAAAGGTCTCCTGTAATATTTTTTTAATCAATTATACTATTAAAAATAGGGAAAAGTACAGTATAATAGTTAATAGGGTTTACGACTTCCGACTTGGCGTTGTTTTTTACGAAAGATACGCTTTGACGGAAAGTCGATCGATTGAATCGAACTTGAGGAGCTATGTGCATATGATCGAATTTTATAATGTGTCAAAACGCTACAGCAACGGCGTAATGGCATTAAATGACGTGACTGTCAAAATAGAAAAAGGGGAATTCGTCTTTTTGGTGGGCCCCAGCGGCGCCGGGAAATCGACGTTTATCAAAGCGATTTTAAAAGAGGTGGATATCACAACGGGGAAGGTAACCGTGGATGATCTCACTGTCAGTAAGCTTCATAGGAGACGTGTGCCTTATCTCAGGCGCAAGGTCGGCGTTGTTTTTCAGGATTTCAGATTGTTGCCGAACAAGACTGTTTACGAAAATATTGCATTTGCCATGGAAATTACAGGCGCGCCGGCGCGAACGATTCGTAAGCAGGTTCCGCTGATTTTGACACTTGTCGGACTGTCGGAAAAACGGAACCATTATCCGAATCAACTTTCGGGTGGGGAACAGCAACGGGTTTCCATTGCGCGATCGATGATTAATAATCCGCCGATTCTCATTGCGGATGAACCGACGGGGAATCTCGATCCGGACACTTCGTGGGAGATTATGAAGGTTCTTCGTACGATCAATCGGCGCGGGACGACCATTTTGATGGCAACACATGATCGGGAAATTGTAGACGTGATGAAAAAACGCGTTATAGCCCTGGAAAACGGCAAAGTTGCCAGAGATGAAAAAGTTGGGGTGTACGGCTATGACGATTAAACCCTTTTTTACGATAAAAGAGGCCTTGAAAAGCCTTTGGCGCAATCGTATGATGAGTATTGCATCCATTACATCCGTATCGGCAACCCTGATGATACTCGGCGTTATTTTCGTATTGATTGTCAATATCAATGCAGTGGCTCAATCCGCTAAAGAACAGTTCGATTCCATTCAAATTTTTATGAGTGATGAGGCCAGTTTAGATGAGATTCAATCCGTCAAAACGCAGATTGAAGGGATCGAAGGCGTAGAGTCCGTGACATTTGAGAGCAAGAGCGATGCGCTCGAACACATGAAAGAGCAATGGGCGGACAATGCTTACCTGTTGGAAGGCCTCGAAGAAAATCCTTTGCCGAATTCGCTGATCATCTATTTGTCTGATATTTATTATTCCGAGCATGTCTTGGAATCCATCGACGGATTGCCGGGAATAGAGGAAGTCAATTCTTATCAAGAAATCATTGAACAGTTGCTTTCGATTACGGAAGTGATTCGAAAAGCGGGCATGGCCATTATTTTCGTATTGATTTCTTTTGTGATGGGTATCACAATGGCCACCACAATTTTAGTAGCACAGTATAAAGGGGCACAGCAGGATGACATGGTTAAAAAAACCATAAACAACTCTATGCTGCTTTTGCTGGCAAGCGCTATAACGGTTTCCGTCATAGGAGTTGTTTTTAACAGACATATACTAAACCTGATGAATACACCTGAATCCCTGGTTTCAATGGCGTCAGGTTATTTAAATATTTTTTTGGGCGGCCTTGTTTTCATGTTTGGATACAATGTTACGAGTGCGATATTACGAGGTCTGGGTGATTCGAGGACTCCGCTGCGGTTTCTTGCATACTCAACGGTTATAAACGTCGTTTTAGACCCTTTACTGATATTCGGTATCGGTCCTTTACCTGTGTTAGGTATTCAAGGGGCGGCTCTGGCTACTATTATTTCCCAGGCAATATCTTTTTATCTTGC
>JASUTA010000014.1 GCA_030445805.1 Clostridiales bacterium | reverse complement strand
GCGCAAACTTAATGGATGCGGTGACACTTTATCGCGGCAGAACGTTTGATATGGAAGCGTATCTCGATTTTCAACGGAAATATCTGAATGCGCTTTCAAAACAGGAATCTCTTCCCACGGGGCGCGTGCCAGTCTTTTTTATCGATGAGAGTGTTCTCTTCAGTTTCTTACAGCGTGCCCTCAACGGGGAGCAATACACCAAAGAAAGCTCTGTTTTCAGCGGGAAATTGGGCGAAAAATTATTTGATGAACGCGTGACACTTTACCAGAGCAGGCGTTCGGAACAATTGTTTCAGCCGTTTTTTGACGCTGAAGGGTGTATCCTTCCGTCGGATGAAATCGCGTTGATTGATCGCGGCAGATTGATTCACGTTGCGGCGGATAAGCGAACGGCGGCACAATATGGATTGCCGCACATCGGAAGTGCTTCCGGAGAATACGACAGTAAGCCGACCTTGGGCACATTGCCGCTGCGATTTAAAGTGGAGAACGGTTCCGCAAAAGACGCACTCAAAGGCGAGCAAGCCATTTTAGTGATGATGGCATCCGGAGGAGATTTTACATCGGATGGGCAGTTTGCCTCACCGGTTCAGGGTGCCTTCCTCTTTGATGGGGAAGCAATCCTCGGAAAGCTTCCTGAATGCATCATTCGCGGCAATTTATATGACATGCTCGGAAAGGATTATATGGGTACCTTCCGATCGCCGCTTTATATGGGTGAAGAGGAAGTCGTTACCGGACATTATTTAGACGTTCAGCCGCTTGAATCACGATAAAAAATAATAAGTGCCGAGTAAATAAGATTGATTGTACTTTAAAGCAAGTTTTTCGAGATGGTTTTTGACGGATTTTAGGGGCATCTTGCCTGTTTCATAATCTTTCAAAGCCTCAAAGAAAGCTTGCTTTTCTGTTTCGGAAGCTTTTTTCTTGAAGTATCCCCAAACGTGCTGTGCGGCATTGACGGCATGGCCTGCCTCAACGATTTTTGCATAGGCGCTGTCCAGTGCATTATAAAAGGCAATCGGAGACACCGGCGCCGTTCCCCGAAACAGTTTTCTTATTTCAAGGTAGGCTTCAGGAGAGTGCTCCATAACCGTGTATTTATGTTTTGCCCAAGCCTTTTCAAGCGTCACCCGATCAGCGGCAGGCTGTGTACATTGAATGCACTTTATGGCAGAGAGATTTCGATCCTTTGCTTCAAGGAGAAAATCGAGTTCAATGCTCTGTGCCCGCAGATGATGAAAAAGGCCGAGAAATGCCTGTAAATTGACGGTAGCAGCAGATTCATTTGAATCAGAAAGCGCCGTATAGCGAAAAACGGGGTGCCCGTCTTCCGGTTTCCAAGAAGCGGCACAACGCATTATAACGGAAGTAACATCGGAAAGGCTTTCTTGAGCGGGATCAAAGTAATTATAAAGGATGGGAAGTGCATAGCGTGTGCCGAGGGCGATGAGATTTTCTGCGGAAAGATCCCGGCTGTTCTCCAAAACGAGGTGACGTCTGACAGATTCCGGCCATTGCTCGGGTCGAGAAAGAAAAGTTCCTAAAAATCCGGATGAAACGGATTGTGGGGCATTCAGAGTGCTAAAGGTTCGATCGTTGATGGTCAAGATGAGTTTATGCGTGGAACCATTGCTCAACGAATCCAAGAACAGAGCTTGGTTCTGAATGGATTGAATCGGTACAGAAGAGGGTTGAATAGAAGACCCTAATTCTTCCGGAGTGATTTCCGAATGCAAAAAAACGCGCATGCGATTTGCGGGGTGCTTTTCAAACTTCTGAGAAAAGACATTTTCGAAAGTGGGGAGAGATTCTTTGAAAATTTCAGGATCAACGCACCAAATATCCGGTAAAGACGGTATTTGAAAGACAAAAATGTCGTTTTTGAGGTTGTAATCCGCAAGTGCCGACAGTAAAGTTGCATGCGGATCAAGCAAATGGTGTTTTGCTTCCCGATCAAAAGAAGTATGCCCTTTAAAAATTTTCAAGGCATCCGCCGGAGAAAGTTTTGGCAGATTGCTGTAACCGATCATAAAGACCTCCTAAAGCAGACAATCACAAGTTGATTTCAGTATATATCGGTTTTCTTTTTTCTTCAACAAGAGGTGATTCGTGAAGCCGCTTTGTGCTATAATAGCCATAAGCGAGGTGAAGATAAAAATGGAAACTGTTTATCAGACAAAATTAACGAGAGATGAGGCATATGCCCTGCTGACGGCGTACAATGAAGACCCTTTTCATTTGAAACACGCCACTGTTGTTGAAGGTGTTATGCGCTATTTTGCACGTAAGCTCGGTTACGAAGAAACTGAAGACTTCTGGGGCCTGGTCGGATTGCTTCACGATTTGGATTTCGGCAAATACCCGGAAGCGCACTGCATTAAATCACAGGAAATCATGCGTGAACACGGTATTGAAGAGCCGCTTATCCATGCGACGGCCAGCCATGGCTATCTTCTGACGGTTGATATCGCTCCTGAACATGAGATGGAAAAAGTGCTTTACGCCGTGGATGAGCTCACGGGATTAATCGGTGCAACGGCATTGATGCGTCCGTCTAAGACTGTTCAGGACATGGAGCCGAAATCTGTTAAAAAGAAATACAAATCACCGAGTTTTGCCGCCGGATGTTCAAGAGAAGTCATTCAACGCGGTGCGGATATGCTCGGATGGTCCCTGGATGATTTGATTGCTCAAACACTTGAAGCGATGAAAGAAAATCCTGAAAACTGAAACGTAAAATGTGAAACCTGAATCAAAAAATCAGAAAATGAAAAAAGCCGTTTTTATTCGACGTCAGCCGAGTAGAAGCGGTTTTTTTATGCCGATTTGTTGACGGGATGTATGAAAGCCGATACAATAAAATAATAGAACAGTCGTTCTTTAAAAAAGAACGAAACGGTAAAAAATGAGCGGAGGAAAATATGAAACAAAAACGTCCCAATATTGTACTTATTTTTACAGACCAGCAACGATTCGATTCATTGTCCTGCTATGGAAATAAGGCTCTACAAACCCCGTGGATTGACCGTTTGGCGGAGGAAGGCACACGATTTGACAACTGCTATGTCAATAACCCGGTTTGTACCCCGAGCAGAGCCAGCCTTTTTACGGGGCGTCCGCTCAGCGGACATGGGGTCTACAAATTGCACGACATTTTGCCTCAAGAGACTAAAATGTTGCCGGAATATTTCAAAGAATCCGGTTACGAAACGGCGCTTATCGGAAAATTACACGTCAGTGCAGCCATGTTCGAATACGACCGGCGGAATGCCCACGATGGATTTGACATTTATGACTGGTGCCACGAGCCGAGTTTGTTTTTCGATGCACCGTTCAATGCCTACAGCACATGGCTAAAAGCCAATCATCCTGAATTTTATGAGCGATATAAACAGGAAGGGCGGCAATTGAAACACATTCCAAAGCCGTATCATTTTTCGACATGGGTCGGTGAGACGGCGGAAAACTACATAAAAAATCGAGACAAATCAAAACCCTTTTTTACATTTGTCAGCTTTTTCGATCCGCATAATCCTTATGACCAACACCCGAAAGCGTGTGAGGAAAAAGTCAATGCAAAAGCCTTCGAGCCCCTTAATAGGAAGAGGAGGGAGGCCTTTGATAAGAGTGATGGCATAGAAAGGAGCCATTCCAATTGCTATCTCGGCTCGTATGACTCCTATTCCGATGAAGCCATTGCCGATATGAGGATCGGATATCATGCCGGGATTGCTTTAATTGACGAACAGGTTGAACGCATTTGCAGCCGGCTGAAAGTCGAGGGAATTTATGATGAGACCATGATTCTGTATGCAAGCGATCACGGAGATATGCTCGGAGATCATGAGCTTCTTGCAAAGGGTGCGTTTTTTTATGAAGCGGGCGTGAAAGTGCCGATGATTATCAAATGGCCCAAAGAGATGGGAGACGTTTCGGTGTGCCGAGAGTTGGTTCAACCCCATGACCTCTTTGCAACTTTGCTGACGACCGCAGGCGTTTCGGAAGAACGCATTCGCGCGGTGGCACCTACCAGTTTGAATCTCTCGGAAACGGTAAAAAATCAAAAGGGACATGCATTTGCACTCTGCGAGTACAGAAACAGTGGCATTGATATGAGTCGAAAGGCATACGATCCGCCGATTCACGCAACGATGCTCCGGTATAAAAATTACAAACTCAATCTTTATCACGGAGAGCCTATGGATTCCTGCGGTGAATTATACGATTTGACAGCCGATCCTAAAGAGCAGAAGAACTTGTGGCAACGTCCGGACGCATGTGCGATTCAAACTGAAATGTTGGTCGCTTTGGCAAATGCTCTGACCGAAAATGACTTGGCACTCCACGGAAGTGTCGGTGGAACGGCTACAGGTGTATCGGCAAAAATACTGTAGAAAATATAAAAACAGACGCATGATTGGCGGTTGACTTTAAGTCCCGCATCCGTTATACTGAGGGTGAATAAAGAGAACAATCGTTCCCCAATGTAGAACGTAAATATGAATTTTATAATTAAATTCTCAAATCAAGGGGGAAATCACATGGATTCAAATGATGTTAAAGTAAAATCGCTCTATAAATCTCTGAAGGTACTGGAATGTTTCTCGGCCAAAACACCGGAACTCGGGGTTACTGAAATCGGTAAAATGCTGGGCATTTATAAAAGCAATGTCCATAATTTGATGACGACGCTTGAAGCGGCGGGATACGTTTACAAGAATCCTATCAATTCTAAGTACGGTTTAACCAACAAAATGCTGGAGTTTTCCTATGTTGTTACGAGCCAGTTGACTTATCAGGATGTTGTTTATCACGTGATGAAGCGCATTACGGATGAAATCGGTGAGATGCTCTATTTCGGTGTTCCTCACGGACCTTATGTGCTCTATATGTTCAACGCTTATCCCAAATTATACGATCACAATTATCCGATTCGTTCCATTATGGGTGAAAAGGCACCTATGTACTGCACTTCGCTTGGGAAAGCCATGCTGAGTACCATGGACGAGTCCGAAATCAGAGAGCGTTTAAATTTGGAAAAGGAAGCCTTTACAATCCATACACTGATTGATGATGAGGCCATTATCGCAGATGTGAAAAAGACGCGCGAGCGCGGATATGCAATTGATGATATTGAACACGAAAATAATGTGCGCTGTGTGGGTGTGGCCATTACGGATCGAACACAAAAATTGATCGGAGGCTTGAGCATTTCCGGGGCGGCGCGCAATTTTGATGATGAAAAAGTGGAGAAGTACGGGAAGATTTTATTGGATGCAGCTTTCGAAATTCAGAAGCGGTTATAACCGCACAAACGGGTGTGGTATAACATAGAGAATTTTAAATGGGAGGAAGAGTCATGAAAAAGTGGTTATCTGTTATGTTAATGGCTGTCATGGTATTGTCTCTGGGGGCGTGTTCAGGAAACACGACGACGACAACAACTGCGGCTGCAACAGAAGGGACAACAGTCGCGGCGACAGAGGGGACAACAGTTGCCGAAGATGAACCTGTCACACTTATCTTTTCTGTAAATGCTGTACCGGGGGATGCACATTACGAAGCAATGATGAAATTTAAAGAAGTCGTAGAAGAAAAATCCAACGGTTCTATTACGGTGGATACATTCCACTCCGGCTCGTTGTTTAAACAAGATCAAGAACTTGCGGCTGTAAAATCGGGTCAAGCGGATATCGTTTACCTGTCTGCTTCTTGGTTGTCTGAAGGATCTCCGTGGATTTCAATGTTCAGTGCCGGTTATATGTTCAAAAGCTACGATCATATGACAAAGACGCTTAACGGTGAAGTCGGACAAGAGGTATTTGACCGCGTTGCGGCAGAACAAGGCATCCGCCCGCTTTCTGCATTTTATCTCGGTACGCGACAAATCAACCTTGTACCGGACAAAGAAATTAAAGTGCCCGCAGACCTCAACGGAATCAACTTGAGAATGCCGAACTCCGATGCTTGGTTGTTCCTTGGAAAAGCACTCGGCGCCAATCCGACTCCGATCGCTTTCTCTGAACTCTATATGGCACTTCAAACCGGAACGGTTGACGGTCAAGATAACCCGTTGCCGACTGTCCAAAGTGCGAAATTCTATGAAGTAACAAGCTCAATCACCATTACCAATCACTTGGTAGACAGCGTTTGGCCGACGATTAACGAAGCGAGATGGGAATCACTCAGTGACAATCAACGCGCTGTTATTTTAGAAGCCTTTGAAGAATCGCGTCAACTGTGTGACCAATTGAATCTCGACCGTGAAGCAGAGCTCGTTGAGTTCTTTAAAGAGCAAGGCTTACACGTTTATTATGCAGACATCGATGCGTTCAGTGAACACGTCTTGGCACAATATCTGGACAATCCTGATATGACGGCAACTTGGGATATGGATCTTTTCGATAAAGTTCAAGCGATTGCCGAATAAAAAAACAGAGACTCAGGGACGCCGACTTCGCAGTGCAATACTCCCCAAAAGCACTCACTGTGAAAGAGGGCGTCTCTGGTCCCCTTAAGGATTTATTATACCGAGTCGGAGGTAGCTTGTGAATGGTATAAAGAAAAGTTTCCTAATACTTCGGGATGTTTTTGAAATTTACATTCCTGTCTTGGCATTTTCTGTCATGTTTTTGACATTCATTTTACAGATTATAGCGCGTTATATTTTTAACTATCCATTGACTTGGACTTATGAAGTGACGGTTATCGGCTTTTCATGGACGGTTGTTTTCGGGGCCTGTTATGCGATGCGCCATCGTTCTCATGTCAAGTTTACCTTACTTTATGATATGTTGAGTCCAAAACCGGCTGCCGTCATGCGACTGGCAGGGAATGTTGTCATTTTGGTGGCATTCATTATTCTCTTTAAACCGGCATGGGATTACATCACTTTTATGAATTTTCAATCGACACCGGTATTTAAAATTAAATTGAGTTGGGTGTTTTCAGGATTTATCTATTTTGTCTTTTCAATGATTCTCTATACGGCGGCTGAAATTGTAGAAGACATCAAAATATTGATAAAAAAGTCTGAAGAAAGAGGTGATGTTCTATGAGTCCGGCATTGATTGCAGCACTGGTTACGTTCATTGCCATCTTTTTGCTCAGAATGCCGGTTTCTTTGGGCATGATTGCGGCAGGTGTCTTTTATTTTCTGATTAGCGGCACGGACATCGGTTCGGTAGCCAATCATATTATGAATACGTATTACTCAAACTACGTTATCATCGCAGTACCGCTGTTTATTTTTACCGCAAATGTGATGAATTCCGGGAAAGTCACCGAAATGGTCTTTAAATTCGCAAGCGGGCTTTCGGGTGGGAAGCGCGGTGCACTCGGACAGGTTAATGTCATTGCGTCGCTTATTTTTTCAGGCATGACGGGGTCTGCGATTGCAGATGCATCCGGTCTCGGTAAGATGGAGATTGATGCCATGAAAAAAGCCGGCTATGACGATGGCTTTTCATGCGCCATCACATCGGCTTCTGCGACCATCGGGCCGATTTTTCCGCCGAGTATTCCGCTGGTTATCTATGCGATGCTTTCCGGAACGTCTGTCGGTGCGTTGTTTCTCGGCGGGATGATCCCGGCGATACTCGTGACCATCGGACTTCTGATTTATGTCAGCGTGATTTCAAAAATAAGAGACTACCCGAGAGAACCGAAGATTCCGAGAATGGAATTCCTGCGGTTTGTCTTTCAGGCGCTTCCGGCATTGTTGACACCGGTCATTTTGTTGACGGGTATCTATACGGGGATTATGACGCCCACAGAAGCCGGCGCGGTTGCAGGGGTATATGCGATTTTAGTTGCGGTACTGGCTTATAAAGCAATGGATTTGAAAGGCGTCTTGAGGCTGGTTAAGGAAACCGTCAAAGATACGGGGTCGGTTAGCCTCATGGTCGGCGCGGCCGCTGTTATTTCCTATATTGTTGCCAGAGAGCAGATTGCTACGGATCTGGGCAACTTCGTGTTGGGACTGACGACCAGTAAATACGCTTTTCTGCTGATTGTAAATATTATTATTCTGATTCTCGGCATGTTTATTGATACCTCAACCATTCAATTGGTATTTGTGCCGATTATGATCCCGGTGGCAAAAGCATTGGGAATTGATTTGATCCATTTTGGTCTCGTTGTCACGCTCAATATGATGATCGGGCTTTCAACGCCTCCGTTCGGAATGTTGCTCTTTATTACATCCGGAATTTCCGATACACCGCTGAAAAAGGTCATGAAGGAAATTATGTGGCCGATTACGGCGATGATTGCTATTTTGCTCATCATTACCTTTTTCCCGGACGTTGTCCTGTTTTTGCCTAGAATGGTGGGCATGATTTAATTCTTATTGGAGGTTGTGAACTATGGATTCAAAATACAGTGGCGTATGGCCGACGATGGTCACGGCATTTACGGAAGAAGGCACTTTAGATATAGAAGGCAACAAGGCCATTACCGAATACCTGATCGGAAAAGGCAGCAACGGCTTGTTTGCCGTCTGTCAGTCCAGCGAAATGTTTATGCTTTCACTGGAAGAAAAAGTAGCCTTGGCGACCTGCGTTGTTGAAGCAGCAGGTGGCAGAGTTCCTGTAATTGCTTCAGGACATACTTCTGATGCTCTGGAAGATCAAATTGAAGAACTGCGTGCCATTTCTCAAACGGGTGTGGACGCCGTCGTGATCGTCAGTAATCGACTGGCCAAACAAGAAGAGGGCAGTGACGTCTTGATCGGCAACTTGAAGGCGATCATGGACGCGATTCCGGAAGTGAAATTTGGCGTTTACGAATGCCCCTATCCTTATAGAAGATTATTGACAGATGAAGAACTCAAATGGTGTGCCGAGACAGGGCGCGTCGTTTTCCTGAAGGACGTCAGTTGTGATGCTGCTACAGAAAGAAGACGTACGGAAGTGGTTAAGGGCACCGGACTCAACTTATTCAATGCCAATACGGAGACTTTGCTGGAATCACTTCGTGCGGGTTACAACGGTTACAACGGCGTCATGGGAAATTTCCATATCGACTTGTATCAGTGGCTGTATACCCACTATAAAGAAGCACTCGAAGCGGCGGATGCACTGCAATCGGATTTGACGAAATACAGCGATATTGAGAATCACGGCTATCCGATTAACGCGAAATACCACATGCGCGGCGACGGCGTCGACATGAGTCTTTATTCCAGACGATTGAGTGCGGAAAAATTCGGGAAAGCAGAAATAGAATTGGTTGAGGCTCTTATTTCATGGGAAGAGGAAACCCGAAAAAAACTGGGTTTGTAAAAGGAGGCCTATATGTTGATCGGTATTCCGAAGCTCCTTTCACCGGAGCTTCTCAAAATACTCTGCGAAATGGGGCACGGTGATAAACTGGTAATTGCAGACGGCAATTTTCCGGCGGCTTCTTGTGCGCAAAGATTGATTCGATTGGATGGACACGATGCGCAATCGGTACTTGAAGCGATATTGAAGGTTTTTCCGGTTGATGGGGAGCCGCAAGTGTTGCAGGTTATGCAGACAGATGACGGACATATTCCTGAAATTTGGAGAGCTTACACGGGTGCATTTAAATCCCCTGTTATAACAGAAGAGATAGAACGCTTTCGTTTTTACGACTTGGCGAGAGAAGCCTATTGTGTGGTTGCCACATCGGAAGCGGCGCTGTATGCCAATCTGATTTTGACCAAGGGCGTCATTTGAAAGGCGTCATTTGAAATGAGGAATGAGATGAACTATATAGAGCAAATTAAAAAGAGCGTTTCTGCAGAACGAGATGCGATCCAGTCTTTGCTGGATAACTTGAATGAAGCGGATTATGAAGCCGTTTGTCAAGCCATTGCCACCTCTCAAGGGAAAGTGGTGTTTATGGGGGTTGGCAAGTCGGGACATATCGGGAAAAAACTTGCGGCAACCTTTTCAAGTACGGGAACACCGAGTTTTTTTGTACACAGTACAGAAGCGTTGCACGGTGATTTTGGCATGATTGAGCCAAAGGATGTCGTCATTTTAATTTCCAACAGCGGAAATACGCAAGAAGTAGTCGACGGTTTTGAAACACTGAAAGCCATCGGATGCACCACCGTTGCAATGACGTCAAATCCCGAATCTAAAATGGCAAAGTTCTGCGATTTAAAATTAATTTTCCCAAAAGTGCTTGAAGCGGATCATTTAAATTTGGCACCGACCTCATCATCGACGGTCACTCTTGTTTTGGGAGATGCCATTGCGTGTACGGTTTCGGCACATAAAGCATTCAAACCGGAAAACTTTCACCTTTATCATCCGGGAGGAAGTCTCGGAAAGCGTTTGGAGGATGCGAAATCATGAGAAAAATTGCAGTTGTCGGTTCGTTTGTCATGGATTTGATTGCCCAAGTAGATGAATTCCCGCAAGAAGGACAGACGGTCATCGGGAAAGGATTTGTCACACTTCCTGGCGGGAAAGGTGCCAATCAAGCGGTTTCTGCGTCAAGGCAGGGTGCTGATGTGGCCATGTACGGACGCGTGGGAGACGATGACTTCGGCAAAACCTTTCTGGGATTGTTTGAATCGGAAGGGATTGACACAGGACGCGTGAAAATGCTTAAAGAATTTCCGACTGCCATGGGCCTGATTCAATTAAACCGCTCAGGAGAAAATAAAATTGTTGTTGTTCCGGGCGCCAATTTTGGATATGAACTGGATGATTTAATCCGAGACTCTGAAGACTTCTTAAAAGCGGATTTGGTTTTGGCACAGCTTGAACTTAAACCGGAAGTGACTTTTAAATTGATTGAGCTTTGCTTTGACGCCAAAGTGCCGATTATCCTCAATCCTGCGCCGGCAACGGCAATTCCGGATGATATTTTAAGTAAGATTACCATTTTGACACCCAATGAAACGGAACTGGAGATTTTGTCGGGCTTGCCGGTTAACTCCTTAGAATCTGCAAAGCGCGCGTCTGAAGCACTTCTTGAAAAAGGTGTAAAGTGCGTGGTGGCAACCCTTGGCAAAGCGGGTGCTCTCATTGCGGACAAAGACGGTTTTAAAGCCGTTTCCGGATTTAAAGTAGAAGCGGTGGATACCGTGGCGGCCGGAGATGCCTTTAATGGGGCACTGGCGGAAGGCATTGCGGCGGGGAAAGCGATGGAAGAAGCCGTTCGACGTGCCAATGCCGTTGGTGCACTTGCGGTGACACAACGTGGTGCGATTCCGTCTATTCCGAAGCGGGAGACGGTAGATGCTTTTATCGATGCCTCACAAAGGGTAGATGGCTTTTCTATTTAGCCTGTGCTCAAGCACGATTTGCCCGTTCAATATCATAAAACCTTATTTTCTGTTCGGAAAATAAGGTTTTATTCGTATTTTTCAGAAAAAAATCAAAACCATTTGTTCCCATAAACAAAATTAGAGGGTAAAAAGAGCTGAAATTGCACAGGAATCTAAAAAACGTTGTGCGAAAGCCTAATTATCAAAAGAAATAAATTGAATATTAGCACAAATTGAAAATCAATTTTAATTTTACTATTGAAAGCTTTTTTATTAGATGCTATAATCACTCCATCATAGTTTTTCAGACAACAGCACAAAAATGAATAGAAAATGATTAGGATTGCAAAGGCGCAGACAGAGATACACATCTCTTCTGCGCCTTTTTTATTTAGACAAGTGGAGGTTGGTTTATGAATACACCCGAGATACGCATTGAAAATGTGAGCATGGTTTACAGTGACAATGGTGCCAGTGTAAAAGCGCTTGACAATGTCAGCATCGACATTCAAAAGGGAGAATTTATTTCTCTGCTCGGCCCGTCAGGGTGCGGAAAAACCACATTACTCAGAATTATAGGCGATTTGCTTCAACCGACCTCGGGAAACGTGCTCGTCTGTGATCAAACACCACGGCAAACGCGGATGGATCAAAAATACGGCATCGTATTTCAGAGCCCGGTGCTCTTCGATTGGCGAACCATCAGCAAGAATATCCGCCTGCCGCTTGAAATTATGAAAGTACCGCGCGAAGAGCAGAACAGACGGATTGAAAGCTTGCTTGAACTTGTCGGACTTTCCAAGTTTGCCGATCATTATCCGCATCAGCTTTCCGGTGGGATGCAGCAACGCGTAGGCATTGCAAGGGCACTTGCCATTCAACCCGAAATTTTGTTGATGGATGAACCGTTTTCGGCGCTGGACGAATTTACAAGAGAGAAGCTTAATGAAGACGTTCTTCAAATCTGGAGTAAAACCAATAAGACCGTCGTCTTTGTAACCCATAATATAGCAGAATCCGTTTTTATGTCCGATCGCGTTTGCGTCTTATCACCGCATCCCGGGCGTCTCTCGGCCATTGTTGACATTGATCTGCCGAGACCTCGGACGAAAGAAATGCGTGACTGGCCGGAATTCAACGCTTTGGTAGCGAAGATCAGAAACAGCTTTGAGGGGGTGTGAGCATGAGTGCTTCCCTAAAGAGCAAACTGCCGGTTGCGCTGGCCTGGATTATCGGCGTCATCGCCATATGGGAAATCGGTGCATGGAGCTTAGTCAATATCTTCCACGATCCCATGGCGACACAAAAATTGCCATTCCTTCATGATATCGTTCGCGTCATGGCTCAAAACTGGGCTTCCCTGATGGATTCGGCATCTGTAACAGTCAGCAAAGCGGCACTCGGATTTTTATACGGTTCTATCGCAGGATTTGTTATTGCGATTGTCATGAGTCTTTCAAGAAACGTTGAACGCGTGGCATTTCCGTATTTAATTATTTCACAGATGATTCCGATCTTAGGACTTGCGCCGATTATCTATAACATTGTCAAAGACGGTGACACAGCCCGAGTGGTCATATCGGCTTATATTACGTTTTTTCCGGTATCGATCAATACATTGGGCGGTATCAAGAGCGTTGAGAAAGACAGACTGGATTTGATGTACTCCTATGCAGCCGGGAAATTCCAGGTTTACAGAAAACTGATTATTCCTTCGGCGATGCCGTATTTGATGTCAGGGCTTAAAATTGCCGCACCGCTTTCGGTTACAGCCGCAATCTTGGTTGAGATGCTCGGGACAGATGAGGGCATCGGGGTCAAAATTTTGTATACCTTGTATTATGGAGCCGGTGGGGCAACGATGTTTTGGGCATCGGTCATCACAAGTGCACTCCTCGGGATTCTTGGATATGTCCTGATCTCCTTGGCAGAAAAACTGCTGATGCCTTGGCAGAACACAACGAGCAAAAGAGGAGGTGAAGACGCGTGAATGTAATGAAGAAAATGACACTCCCAAAGTTACTTAACATTCTGCTCCCGATTCTTTTTGGTATTTTATTTTTATACGTTTGGGAGAAAAACGGGCTTCACTATTTAATGGGACTTAAAAAGTATCAACTGCCGGTTCCAAGTCAGATTGCAAAAGCATTGGCAGACAACAAAACACAGCTTTTGTCAAATGCGCGCTACACCACAGCGGAAGCATTGATCGGACTCATCATCGGGTCGTTGATCGGTTTTTTTACAGCGGTTATGGCAACGGTCTTTCCGAAATGGGGTTACGGCGGACTCACCGTACTATCGGCTTTTAACGCGGTTCCGATTGTCGCACTTTCACCGGTTATGAACAACTGGTTCGGTATGGGCATGGGATCGAAAATCGCCGTCGTCGTTGTGACGGCCATGGCGGCAATGGCATTCAATGCTTATCGCGGGCTAAATGATCTTAAACCGTTTTCACTGGATCTCATGGCTTCATACGCCGCAACGCGAAGAGAAGTTTTCTTTCTTCTGAGATTGCCAAACAGCATTCCGAATATTTTGACGGCACTAAAAATCAGCACCACTTCAAGTATGATTGCGGCGATCGTCAGTGAATTCTTTGCATCATATGCCGGTATTGGATTTGAACTTTCAAATGCGCTCAAGACAGCAAAGATGCCGCTGGCATGGGCATACATTACCGTAGCGGCGATCATCGGCATCGCATTGCACTTTATTGTCAGTCTTGTAGAGACCTACGCCTTAAAATGGCATGTCTCTCAGAAATAAATCATTTAGGGTAATTAATTCATTGTGAGAAGGAGAGTAATTATGAAGAAGAGCATAACGACATTGTTGGCAATCATTATGACTTTAGCACTTGTGCTGACCGGATGCTCCGGGGGGACAACGACAACAGCTGCGGCTACAACGGTTGCGGCAGAAACAACGACGGCGGCTGCAGCAGAAACAACGGGCGCAGCAGAATTGGAAACGGTTAGACTTCAATTGAAATGGTTGCCGCAGGCACAATTTATGGGCTACTATGTTGCAGCTGAAAAAGGATACTATGCTGAAGAAGGTATTGAAGTTGAAATTCTTCCTGGCGGACCGGATATCGTTCCTGAATCTCAAGTGGCTTCAGGTGCGGCAGACATCGGTGTAGGTTGGGTATCCACTCTGATGCCGTTTGAAGAACAAGGTTATCCGTTGGTTGAAATCGCACAAATTTTCCAACACAGTGCACTTCAACTCGTGTATTTTAACTCTCAAAACATCAGCACGCCGGCAGACCTCGCAGGCAAGACCATCGGTTCTTGGATGGGCGGCCACGAATATGAAATCTACGCGTTGCTCGCAAAATACGGTCTTGATAAAGATAAAGATGTTACGATTGCAAAGCAAGACTTTACAATGGATGCTTTCTTGAACGGTACGCTTGATGTCGCTTCTGCAATGACTTACAACGAATATATGGTCGTCGTTGAGTCCGGAGTTCCTGAGTCGGATCTCAGCGTAATTGATATGAACAAAGAAGGCGTGGCTATGTTGGAAGACTGCTTGTTCACCAATACAGAGTGGTTGGCTGACAATGAAGATCTCGCGGCGAGATTCCTCAGAGCATCCATCAAAGGTTGGGCAGATGCCGTTGCAGATCCTGAAGCAGCAGCAGAAATCGTATTTGCACTGGTAGACCAATCCAGTACAACACTTGAGCACCAAGTCAACATGGCAAATAAAGTTGCCGAAGCCGTTGCTCCGGAAGGATTTGACACTTCTAAAATCGGTTACATCGATCCTGATGCGATTGCGCAAACCGCTGAAATCGCAAAAACATACGGCGTTATTACAGAAGTTCCTGAAACCATCTTCATGACAGATGTTTGGGATGCGGCTACAAAATAGACAAAGCGATTTAAAGTGATTTGAATTGATTTAAAGTGATTTGAAACGGTCTGAAAAGACAGACGATAAAAGCAAGAAATCAGAGATGCCCCGCACACCATGTGTGGGGCATCCTGAAATCTTTTTCAAGGAAACGCGAAAAGAGAATCATACGTAACAAAAACCGAAAACGGATGGAATCGAACCGAATGGGATTGCTCGTTAATAAACTTAAATTTGGAAAGTCCAGCATTGCGCTGACCATGATAGATCGTACGTGCCGAATGGACTTTATGAAAAAAAATCGCTGGCAATGCAGCTGTTTTTTATCAACGTGACGGCTCAATATGAAACGGCTTACGGCCGTAGTTTTGGTAGACACATAGGAGGTGCCTCATGGATTTAATCATTAAAAACGGAACACTGGTTACCGAATCCAATACTTATCAAGCGGATATCGCTGTAAAAGACGGAAAAATCGTCGCCGTCGGAGCGGGGTTTGACGAATCGGGCGCAGAGGTCATTGACGCTTCCGGGTTGATGGTTTTGCCGGGTGCGATTGATGTACACACACATCTCGCAATGCCTTTCGGCGGTACGGTTTCTGCGGATGACTATTTCTCCGGAACGCGTGCGGCGGCATGTGGCGGTGTAACCACAGTATTTGACTATGCCATTCAGCGTAAAGGCTCGGGCATTGTTGATACGGTTGAAGCGAGAAGAAAAATGGCAGATCCGGATGCTTGCGTTGACTATGCCTTCCACTGTGCGATCACAGACTTAGACGGCGGGAAGCTCCTGGACGAATTTGATGCCGCTGTGGCATACGGTGTCCCGAGTTTTAAATGTTTTATGGTTTATAAAAAAGAAGGCATGATGGTTGATGACGGTACTTTGGCACAGATCTTACTGAAATCCAAAGAAGCCGGTGTTATGACCAATGTCCATGCCGAAAATCCGGATTTGATCGATATGCTCATTGCACAATTTCTTAAAGAAGGCAAGACGAGTGCTTGGTACCATTATCTCAGTCGTCCGGAATACGTCGAAGCTGAGGCAGATAAACGTGCCATTCACTGGGCGAAAGCCATGGATGCGGAACTTTACATCGTTCACCTTGCAAACGAAGAGGGTGTAGACGCAGTTACGGAAGCAAGAGATGCGGGATATAAGATTTATGCCGAAACATGTCCGCAATATTTGCACTTCACAAGTGATGTTTATAAAAGAGAAGACGGCCGTAATTTCGTCTGCTCACCGCCGATGAAGGGGCAATCCAGTCAAGACGCCCTTTGGGAAGCCTTAAAACGCGGAGATATTTCAACTGTAGCGACAGACCATTGTCCGTTCCAAAGCTATGAAAAAGATTGGGGAAAAGACAATTTTACAAAGATTCCTAACGGGTGTGCCGGCATAGAAAATCTCTATCCCTATATATTAAGCGCGGCCAATGAGGGAAAAATTACGTTCAATAAAGCCGTTGAAGTGTGCGCGTTTAATCCGGCGAGACTTTTCGGTTGCGCGACAAAGGGTGCGCTCATGCCGGGATACGATGCCGACATCGTTCTTTATGATCCGAATAAAGCGTTCACGATTTCTAAAGACAACATGCACTCTGATTACGATCACACGATTTGGGAAGGCGTTTCATTAAAAGGCTATCCCGTTAAAACATATTCAAGAGGAAAACTTGTTTTCGACGACGGGGCATTTGTCGGAGAAAAGGGCTGGGGAAAATTTGTAAAACGCGTCAGCAGAAAGGGGTAATGACATTTGAAAGCCGAATTCACAAAATACGATCAACTCGTGCTTCATGAAGAAGCGGCAAGGTGTTTGATTTGTCACGAACCCGCCTGTACTCAGGCTTGTCCCAAGGGAATCGATGCGGGAAAATTTGTGCGCTCCCTGAGATTTGACAACTTGGCGGGAGCCCTTGATAAAGCCGCTTGCGATTGTAAGCCGGAAAACGGAAAAGCACCCTGTGAATCGGCATGTGTGCATCCGGTAACGCCGATACAATTGACGCGGATGATGAAGGTCAGCGATCCATATGTGACGGGTGAAGCTGCTGCTGCCGATCTTTCCATAAACTTTTGCGGTGTCCCCTGTGAGAACCCGTTCTTCCTTTCAAGTTCAATTGTTGCAAGCAATTATGAAATGTGCAAAAAGGCATTGGAAATGGGATGGGGCGGCATTGTCTTTAAAACGGTAGGCGTATTTAGACCGGTGGAAGTTTCACCGAGATTTGATTCACTCAGAACGCCGGGAACACCTTTTTACGGATTTAAAAATTTGGAACAAATTGCGGAACACCCATTGGAAGAAAATTTGGCGTTTATGAGGCGTTTGAAAGAAGATTTCCCGAGCAAGATTTTGATTGCTTCCATCATGGGAGAAAACGATGAAGAATGGTCTTATCTTGCGAAAGCGGTAACGGAAATCGGGGCCGATATTATTGAATGTAATTTTTCATGCCCGCATATGAGCGGTGACGGACTCGGTTCGGATGTCGGGCAGGATCCGGAATTGGTCAAACACTATACAGAAATCGTAAAAGCGGCGACACACATCCCGGTTTTAGCCAAGATGACGCCGAATATCGGAAATATGGAAATCCCGGCAATAGCGGCGATGAAAGGCGGTGCCGACGGCATAGCGGCCATCAATACCATTAAGAGTATTGCGGGGATCGATATGAAAACATTGACCGGGACACCTGAAATCAGCGGGAAATCAGCAGTATCGGGTTACTCCGGAAAAGCGGTCAAACCGATTGCGCTCAGATTCATTCACGATATGGCGCAACATCCGGCACTCAAAAATGTTCCGATCAGTGGTATGGGCGGGATAGAAACGTGGCACGACGCACTCGAATTTATTGTTTTGGGCAGCTCAAATATACAGATTACAACGGCAGTTATGCAATACGGCTATCGAATTATCGACGATTTGATTGATGGACTTTCTCGATTTATGAAGGAAAATGGGTATCAAACGCTGGATGAACTCGTCGGATTGGCACTGCCTCAGATGGTTCCGGCCGACAAACTCGACCGAGAGACTGTGGTTTATCCCAAATTTGTGCGGGAGAACTGCTCCGGATGCGGCAGGTGTTATATCGCATGCTACGATGCAGGTCACCAAGCCATTCGATGGGATTCGGAAGCGAAACGTCCTATTCTGGATGGCGCGAAATGCGTGGGATGTCACTTATGCCGTCACGTTTGCGAGAGCGAGGCGATTGAAGTGAGTAAGCGCGTGAAGAAGCACACTTAGAAACGGAGGCGCACCATGGCGATTACACTCAGCAGATTATATGAAAATGCCGGAAAATCTTATGGCATGAAGCTCGTAGCCGGATCGGCTAAAATGGAGAGCTTTGTTCGATGGGTCCATATGATTGAGGATAAAGATGTCGCGAGCTTTGTACACGGATTTGAGCTCATCTTTACCACGGGCATCGCTCAAGCCGGTGTCGATTGGCTGCTGGAATTCGCCAAAACCCTCTATGCGAGAAAAGTAGCGGGATTGGTGGTCAATATTGGCCCTTATGTCAGTACGTTGCCCCAAAATCTGATCGATTATTGCGAGGCGATTGGATTGCCGCTTTTTACAGTCCCTTGGGAAGTACATCTCATAGACATTACCTATGATTTTTGCCATCGAATTGTCGCCAGCGAAGAAATTGAACTCGGATTGGCGACGGCGCTCAAAAATTTGATCTTTGAGCCCGAAGAAGAGAAATATTATCGTTCAACACTTGAAAAGAGAGGGTTTAAGTCCAGTAATCGATATGCGGTTGTCGCGATGGAACCGAATTTTTTCGTCCCAGAATCGGATGAAACACAGACGCGGAACCTGAGGTTGCACGCGCATCGGTTGCTCAATAAGTTCGGAAAGCGCTTTGGGCTATTCTTTCACGACAGGAAGATGTTCCTCATCCTTCAAGAGTTTACTCAAGAAGAGGTGGTTGCATTTACAGATGAGCTCCAAACCCTGTACTCGGGTATGCAAGAATCGTATCGTTTTTTCTTTGGAATCAGTCCTGGAGCCAGCGATTACGAGGCGATCGGAGACGGGTACAGAAAAGCGGATGCAGCGCTTAAAGTGGGAAGAATTCAAGGGAAGCAACGCATGCACTATGAGGACATAGGCATGTACAAGTTGATTTTTTCAGTAGAACGGTTCCAAGCGCTTGAAGAACTCTACAAAGAAATTTTAGGGCCGCTGGAGGCTCATGATATTGAAAATGGGACGGACTATGTGGAGACTTTACGCATCTATCTGGACTGCGACTGCAGTGTCCAGGAAGTGGCGGCAAAGACATTTGTCCATCGCAACACCGTCAATTATAAAATCAAACGCATTGGAAGCATTTTGGATATTGAACTGAATCAAGAGAACCGCATGAAATTTATGATTGCATTTTATATTAAGGATTTACTATAAAATAGGTATAGGGAGGCTTTTATGAAGTCAGAGGAGATTAAACGTCTTTCCACGGAGTACAATCTTCAATCGTGGTCAAAGCAGAAGGGGCTCAACCCCATTCCGGTGAAAGGCGGAGAAGGCATTTATTTTTGGGATTTTGATGGGAATCAGTATACGGATATGTCCTCTCAATTGGTCAATCTCAATTTGGGATATGGCAATAAAGCAATCATTGAGGCAATCAAAGCACAAAGTGAGCAATATTGCTACATTTCTCCGGGATATGGCTCTGAGCCGCGTGCAACACTGGCGAAAATGCTCGTAGAGATGGCTCCGGATAATATCGGAAAAGTATTTTTCACAAATGGCGGGGCAGATGCCAACGAAAATGCCATTAAGATTGCAAAGCTGTTTACCGGACGCTTTAAAGTCTTTTCGCGTTATCGAAGCTACCATGGTTCAAGTTTCGGCGCGGGGAATCTTACCGGAGAACCGAGACGTTTCACAGTAGAACCGGGTGTCCCGGGTTTTATTAAATTTTTCGATCCCTATATCTATCAAGAAAAAATTCGATTTGCTTCCGAGGCGGAAGCGACGACTTATTATTTGGCAAAATTGAGAGAACAAATTGTTTATGAAAATCCGGAAAGCGTTGCCGCGATTGTCTTGGAATCCATTACCGGCTCAAATGGGGTCATCATTCCGCCGGAAGGATATTTGAAAGGTGTTCGTGACATTTGCGATGAATTCGGTATCATGATGATTTGCGATGAGGTCATGGCCGGTTTCTATAGAACGGGCAAGGCCTTTGCATTTATGAATTGGGACGTCAAACCGGATATCATCAGTTTTGCAAAGGGCGTTACCTGCGGTTACGTTCAACTCGGAGGTGTCTTGGTATCCAAGGAAATCGCTGCATATTTTGACGATCATGTTTTGAGCTGTGGCTTGACATACAGCGGACATCCGCTCGCCTGTGCGGCAGGGGTTGCCAGTGTGTCGCAATACACGGAATTGGGGATTCCCGAAAAAGTGGCCGAGTCCGGACGCGTTTTGGGTGAATTGCTCGAGGGTATCAAAGAAAAGCACCCCTGCGTCGGCGATGTTCGATACATTGGCTTGTTTTCGGCAGTGGAACTCGTGAAAGATCGAGAAACACATGAACCGCTTGTGCCGTACGGGAAGGACCCTGAGGGCATCATGAAAGCGATTTTGGGGAAATTATCCGCCAAGCGATTTATGACTTATACACACGAAAATATCATCATTGTGGCGCCACCTCTCATTATCACCCCGGAACAGTTAAAAGAAGAGATGGCGAAGTTGGATGAAGTGCTCAGCGAAGTCGATGCACAATGGCTCTAAATCAATAAAAGCGAAAGGATGGAGACGATGAAACTAAAAGATGCACCGTTTATTGCACTGAACGCATTAATGCCGGCGAATCAGTTCAGAACCGTCTATATGGAAGATCTCATCGTTCCCCATGGGCGGAGCGAAATAAAGGTCCAAATTGAATTTTCACGTGAGTCATCACAGCTCGGCAAATATGTGCCGGACTGCTATAAGGGCATGATGTACGTCTACGGCTATATCAAAAGCAACGCCGAGCTTGAAAAGCTTTTTTCAAACGGTTCGGAGACCGCGGACAAAAATCGCCGCATTGATCTCTATGATTGGAACGATCGATTTTTAATGGTACTCCAAAGCGGAGACCGTGCAACGGAGCATGCTTTTTTCGTAAAGCCGGAAGAAGTCAAAGCGCTTATGGACGGAGGGCTTCACCCCAATAAAAAAAGTTATTGATGTATGAACATAAAAAGTGCTGCACGGTTGATCTGATGAATGCATCAGGTCAACTGTACAGCACTTTGTTTCTGTAATCCGTTCATCAAATCAGCATGACGCCGCCGAAACGTGCCTCTGTGATTTAAATGCTGAGATTAGTCTTGTCCAAACAATACTTTTGCAACTTTGGTGTACATTTCATCACGATAACGAATGACTTCCATGTCTCTTCCGTTGGAGTAGTCATAGAATCCAGCGCCGTTTTTAACACCGAGATGGTTGTTTTCAAAGTTTTCTTTCAGTTTGCCGAAGCTGTCTTTTTCTGTGCCGAGATCGGCGAACAGATAAGACGAGATATTGTGGAAAATATCGAGACCACCGAGATCGGCAACTTCAAAAGGCCCGAATACAGCATAACGCGGTCCGAGACCGTATTTCATGACTTTGTCAATGTCTTCGATAGATGCAATGCCGTTTTCATAGATATGGAGGCATTCACGAAGAATTGCAAATTGCACACGGTTGAGCGCAAATCCCGGAGCATCTTTGATACGAACCGGTTTTTTGCCGAGGATTTCGCAGAATTCGTAAACAGTGCTTGCTGTTTCGTCAGACGTTTTTTCGCCGGAAATCACTTCAACCAAAGGAATGATGTGCGGTGGGTTGATCCAGTGCATACCGCCGAATCTTTCCGGATTGACAATGACTTCTGCAATCTTTGTAATGCTGAGTCCGGAAGTGTTGCTTACGAGAATAGCATCCGGTTTTACGATTTTTGAAGTTTCTGACCAGAATTTATGCTTGATGTCGATTTTTTCCAGAATGGCTTCGATCAAGAAATCAACGTCTTTAAAGCCTTGAGGATCTGTTCCGAATTGAATACGCGCCATCAGCGCATCGGACTCTTCCTGGGTGAGGATATTCTCTTTGACTTCTGTTTCTTGGTTGAGTTTCATGATTTTTTTTGCTTTTTCGAGTGCTTGCTCAAAAATGTCGTACAGGTATACTTCGTACCCGTGTTTTGCGATGATTTGGGCGAGTGAAAATCCCATCGTACCCGCACCGGCAATACCGACTTTTTTGATTTCTGACATAATTTCTTTCCTCCTTTAAATGATTTTCATAGCTTGTTAAATTCTTTACAAGTTTTGTAAACCATACCCTTACTGTTATTGTACAAAAAATATACAATAAGTCAACAGAAACTATCGAAATGTATTTAAAAAGAAACGAATACAAAAAACAATAAAAATACAATTGCGTTATTTGAGAAAATATGGGTATTTATATCATATCAAGTTGTAATGAAATCAAAGCTTTGAGAAGCCGTAGAAAACGTTTTGAGTTTTATTTTATGAAAGGAGTTTCAAATGAAAGTAGGCATTTTAAATTTGCAGCTCAGTGGCATAGACATTGCAAATCTTAAAGAGACGGAATTGTTGGCGTTGATCCGTGAAGATTGTCATAAGCAGGGGTGCAAGGAAGTGTCGGACGGGACGGTGGATGTGTACATAAATATTGAAGGGACAGCGGTGACCGCTTATTACGATTGTGAGGGATGCAAAGGTGCGGTTCGGTTGAACTGAGAGATTTTTTAAAGCGACGTAAGTTTTTTTAATAACAGTGAAGGGGAATTGAAATGAACGATAGAGGGGAAGAAAATATAGACACGCATCAACGAGAAAGTGTCTCAAAAAGCGACGCGATCATAAAAAAAACCGACTGAATGCCGTGAAATAGAGACGGAAAACAGTCGGTTTTTTCGTTTTTGAAATCAGTTTTTAAAACTGTGAATCGGTGCCGGGATTCTTCCGCCGCGATTGACAAACGCTTCGCAGCTGAATCCGTTAACCGGCATAATCGGGGCGAATCCCAAAAGACCGCCGAACTCGGCGACTTCTCCGATGCCTTTTCCGATGACGGGAATGATGCGCACGGCAGTGGTTTTGTTGTTAACCATTCCGATTGCGGCCTCGTCGGCGATAATGCCTGAAATGGTAGAAGCCGGTGTACTGCCGGGAATGGCGATCATATCGAGACCGACGGAGCAGACACAAGTCATTGCTTCGAGTTTTTCAAGTGTTAATGCACCGGTCTTGACGGCTTCAATCATCCCGTGGTCTTCGCTGACCGGAATGAAGGCGCCGCTGAGTCCGCCGACGTAGGAAGAGGCCATGACGCCGCCTTTTTTGACGTTGTCATTCAAGATGGCAAGTGCCGCAGTTGTTCCGGGCGCGCCGGCGTGTTCTAGACCCATTTCCTGAAAGATTTCAGCAATACTGTCTCCGATTTCGGGCGTTGGTGCGAGTGACAGATCGATAATACCAAATGGAACGTTGAGGCGTTTAGAAGCTTCCTGTGCGATGAGTTGCCCGACGCGGGTGATTTTGAAAGCGGTTCTCTTGACTGTTTCGCAAAGGGTTTCAAAGTCTTTGCCGCGCACGTTTTCAAGGGCACTTTTTACAACGCCCGGTCCGCTGACGCCGACGTTGATGACACAATCTTTTTCACCGACACCATGGAAAGCACCGGCCATAAACGGATTGTCTTCAACGGCATTGCAGAAGACGACCAGCTTGGCACAGCCGAGACTATCGACCTCTTTGGTGCGTTCCGCGGTATCCAGAATAATTTCTCCCATGCGTTTAACGGCATCCATATTGAGACCGTTTCGCGAAGTCCCAATGTTCACGGAAGCACAAACGCGTTCGGTTACGGAAAGGGCTTCAGGAATAGACTCGATCAGAAGGTTGTCCGAAGGAGTAGCGCCTTTTTGAACCAACGCGGAAAAACCGCCTATAAAGTTGACGCCGACGTCTTTAGCCGCGCGGTCAAGCGTTTTTGCCACGGAAACGTAGGAATCTGTCTTGCACCCGGCGGCGGCAATGGCGATCGGTGTAACGGAGATCCGTTTGTTGACGATGGGAATTCCGAATTGGCGTTCCAACGCATTGCCGACTTTGACCAAATCTTTGGCATACGTCGTAATTTTCTTATAAATATTTTCATTGAAACGATCGATGTCCGAATCGGCGCAGTCGAGCAGGCTGATGCCCATCGTAATGGTGCGCACATCGAGACGGGATTCTTCGATCATTTTATTGGTTTCCAATATCTCCATTCTTGAGATCATTGATGAGCCTCCCTTGAATTCTCTTGTTTCACTTTGCTCTAGATGCGGTGCATCGTGTTGAATATGTCTTCATGTTGAATTTTGATGGCGACGCCCAGCGATTCTCCGACTTTTCCAAGGTCGTCCGCGAGACCTTCAAAAGATGTATTGCAAGCATCTAAATCGACGATCATAACCATGTTGAAGAAGCCCTTTACAATGGTTTGAGAAATGTCGAGAATATTGACATTGCTTTCTGCCAGGTGTGAGCAAACCCCTGCGATGATACCGACGCGGTCATTTCCCAAAACTGTAATGATTCCCTTCATTGTACCCTCCTACTTGAGACTTTTTTATTAACGTTATTTAATATTTTAAATATCATAAATTCTAACACACTATCGCCGTGTATACAATGATAATTGTAATATTTTCATTAACTCCCGGGAAATCCATTGACTACGTTTTCCGAAACAGTTATTCTGATACCATAGTCATTATAATATGAAGCAAAAGACGGATAAAAACACAATTTAAAATGAAGAAAAGAACAACTAAAACTTGTAGAGGGTGATGTTATGATTGAATGGGAACAGCAATATGAACTGGGCATCAAATCTATTGATGATCAGCACAAAGAATTGGTACGCTTGGCAGGTCGACTTTCCGATCTTTTAATCAATGCGGTAGAAGGCGAAGACATCTATGACGAAATGGTTGAAATTCTCAATGCACTGACGGATTATACCGTTTACCATTTCAAATATGAAGAAGATTTGTTTGAAAAATATGATTTTGCGTTGAAAACAGCCCATGTCGAAGAACATCATAAATTGGTTTCGCAGATTCAATCATTGGATTTGCGTGCAGTCGATGAAGACCAAGTGACGTATGGCAAAAAAATACTTAAGTTTCTAATTTCATGGGTGTTCAAGCACATCAGTGGATCGGATTTTCTCTATAGAGATCTTTTTATAGAAAAAGGGGTTCAGTAATTTGAATCGTTTCGATCCGGAATGAAATTTTATATCCGAATTTTGAATGGATACCGGGAAAATCCGAAAGGGTTTCTCCCGGTATTTTTATTGTTTTTGACGATTGCGTTTGGCAGATGTGCTTAAAAGGGGATTAAATCTTAAAAATCTTCATCAAGCAAATTGTCACAGAG
>JASUTA010000154.1 GCA_030445805.1 Clostridiales bacterium | reverse complement strand
CGTGGCAGTGAATTCAAAAATCAGCTTATAGATGAAATGCTTGATGTATTTCAAATCAAACGCTCTTTAAGTATGAAAGGCTGTCCATATGATAATGCAGTTGCAGAATCGAATTTCAAAATGTTCAAAACTGAATTTGTAAAAGGAAGAACTTTCAGTAGTCTGGAGCAATTAAAAATTGAACTGGATGACTACGTGTATTGGTTCAACAATATCAGGACACATGGATCATTAAATTACATGACGCCAGTGGAATACAGGAACAAGACCTTATAAAAACTGTACTAAGAAGTGTTGACATTCCAGTCCTTGATCAGAAAACGCCCGCGCGACCTTGTAAAATTATGTACTTTAGCTGCCAGGAAGGCATACATTAACCATCATAACTTGATTTTAACGAGTGATTTAGAAAGTGTTTTTAAGAATTACTCAAATGACCGACTGACCGATACAAGTACGGAGTATAAATCTGAATTGCCTCAAATTCAAGAATTACTTTTAAAAATGAAACCTTCTCAAAAAGAGATTACAAATGGTTCTCCAAGCCTTTTTTCGAGGGAACAATTAATGAAAAAACTTCAGGACATTTTATCTATGAGTCGGTTTTCTTTTAAAGACGAAAAGGAAGTTTCACCTCAAAACTTGGCGGCATTTTTGTAGCAGATTAATTTTATTACCGCACGGAAAAAGGTAGGGGATGAAATTTTGAGAGTTTACTATGATGAAAATCAGTATATCTATAATGATTTTACTGATTTTGGGTACTGGTATGAGATCCATCCGGCTTATCGGTGGGCACTTCAGCCGAGTACGACAAAAGATATATTTAGCCAGATTGAGTTATTGGAAAGTGAATAGATAATAGATAATAGATAATGAAAGAGCCTGCCGTAATCATTCGACAGGTTCTTTTTTTAGCGATTGTATCTAAGTTAAATCACCGAATAAGCGGCATAGACCCTGTCAATTTGTTTACTTTTTTCTTGGTGCCGTAAATGGCAACGCCAAAGTACGTGTGATCTTGTTCAGGGGTTAGGGCGGATTTGTCGATGTAGTCGCTGTACACGTTACAGCTTTGGGCGATATCGGAAAAATCCACAACCGTCAGATCGTTAAATTCAGGGCCGAATAGGCGCTTGCGCAAGTCATTCAAAACACCTTTATCGCCGTGAAGCATTGTCACCGGTATCTTGATGATGCCCAGATGGACTTGACCGGAAGCATCCGTTACATTTTCAACGACTTGTTCGGGAATGTGTTTTCCCAGTGTAATGCCTAAAATAGCAGCGGTATTCGCGACAATGCCCGCCGGCAGTTTTGAATCGATAACCATAACGCATTTCATATTGGAATCACTCATTTTTTGGCTCCTTTTTTTCTGATCCGTTGGCTTTAAAAATAGTCATATATTGTTTTGGTGTCAGGCCGATAAACTTTTTAAAAAAGTTTGAAAAGTGACTTTGATCGGAAAAGCCGGTTTGCAATGCGACGTCAATCGGCAATTTGCCGCCCTCCAACAATTTCTTGGCTTTCTCAATCCGGATTGTCTCTAAATAGCGATAGGGAGAAATGCCCTTCTGCTTTGTAAAAGAGCGAAGTAAATAATAACGACTTAACCCGGTTAGATGGCAGAGGTCTGTCAGTGTAATGTTTTCTGCGTAATGCGCTTCTAAAAAATCACAGACCGTTTTTTCTTCCGCGCTTGGTTCATCTTGTGCAATGGAGAAGGATTGGTCGGTATATTCTTCGATCAATTGTTCCAAAAGGAAAAAGAAAGTTTCTTCTTTTCTAAAATCCTTTTCTTCATCCATAAGCATTTGATGCAGTTCACGCAATACGGAAATGAGCTCGCTATGAAAGATGACTTGAGGTTCAAAGTAGGGCAGATAGGATTTCCCGGTGATATCAAAAACGGCTTTAGCCATGACCTCCGGTTGTACATTGATGCAGCGATAATCCAGAGATTTACCGTCGATTTGACTACAGGTGTGATTGTCGTGCGGATTGAAGAGCAAGAGATCACCCGGAGCAATTGTATAATCGCAACTTTTACAGGATAAGAACCGTTGTCCTTTTTCAATGAACCCGATCACATAGTACTGATGAAAATGGTTGGGAAATTTCTGCATAAGGCCTTTGAAATGATAGGCTTCAACTTTTAAATCTGTGTCGTATTTGACAATTCTCGTTTCCCGATTCATTTAAGGACCTTCCTTTCGCGCTTTATGATCTTTAGTTTATCATAAGGGGAAATAACATTCTTGTACGATCTTGTCTTTTGAAAGGAATTCACAGGCACTTATCCTTTAGACGTGATAGAATATTTTATAAGCATGGATTCAATGAATTAAGGAGGTACAATTCGCATGTATCGTACAAATAAAACATATAAAAAAGCGGCTGAATTCATTTATAGAAATGCGAGACCGCTGGATTTGGCCAGATGGCAGTATCATTTTGAAAATGGCAGTCAGGAAAACGTCATAAAGGCGCTTTCATACTATCAGAATGCGGACGGCGGATTTGGACACGCTTTGGAAGCCGATGCGTGGAATCCGAATTCATCGCCGATTCAAACGTGGACGGCTACGGAAATTTTGAGGGAAGTCCGGCTGAATGATCCGAAACACCCGATGATTCGGGGCATTTTATCTTACCTTGAAAGCGGCCGACATTTTAGCGGCACACTTTGGTATACGGCGGTAAGAACCAATAACGATGCCCCACATGCGCCGTGGTGGTATGCGGAATCGGATGATACCCGAGATGAAAATTACAATCCGACGGCATGTCTTGCCGGGTTTATGATACGCTATGCCGAAGAAGGCAGTTCTGCTTACGCGCTCGGTTCCCGCATTGTAAAAGAAGCGGTTGAACAATACATGGAAAATCGGCGACAAAACGACATGCATACGCTTCTGTGCTATGTGAGACTGGCTGTATACATTGAAGCCGCTGAATTTGACGATGTCGATTTGGCCGGTCTCAAGCAGAAGCTTAAAGAAGATGTCATGAAGACGGTTACTCATGATACGGCAGCATGGGAAACCGGGTACATCTGCAAGCCGTCTCATTTTTTCAATACGCCGGAGAGCGCTTTCTATGAATCGGTTCGAAATCTGTCTGACTATGAATGCCAATATATTGTAAAGACACAATGCGATGACGGTGCATGGGATATTCCCTGGAACTGGAGTAATTATCCTGATGCATGGGCCGTCAGCAAAAATTGGTGGAAATCACATGTGGCCATTTCAAACATGCTCTACCTCAGAAATTTTGGAAAATTGGGTTCAAAACTTTGAAAAGTGCTTTACTCGAAAAAACGACCTACTCGATCATGCGTTTATATGGTATGATGATGTAAATGTTTTTTGAAATGAGGTGATTTGATGAAGTATGAAGCGTATTTATTTGACTTTGACTATACACTTGCAGATTCTGAGCGCGGTATCGTGATGTGTTTCGAACATGTTTTTGAACAATACGGGTTTAAGGGCATTTCCAAAGCGGCGATCAAGGCGACGATCGGCTATACCGTGGAAGATGCGCTTTCACAGTTGACCGGCGTGAAAGATCCGGTTCGCGTTCAAGAGATGAGAAGCATGTATTCAAAAAAATCAGAAGAGGTCATGGCCGTTAACACGAAACTTTATCCGGCGACGATTCCGCTTCTTGAGGCCATTAAGAAAAACGGCGGCCGCGTGGCGATTGTTTCTACTAAAAAGCGTATTCGCATTAATGAGAGCATTGCGGCTTATAAGATGGAATCACTTGTGGATGCCGTCATCGGCGGCGAGGACGTGACGCAAGCAAAACCGTCTCCTGAAGGACTTCTGAAGGCAATGGATACTTTGAAGGCAGAAAAGCAGCATACGCTTTATTTTGGAGACAGTGTTGTGGACAGTGAAGCGGCTCAATCGGCGGGAGTTGATTTTGTAGGATTGCTGACGGGGACGACACCGAAATCTGTTTTTGAAAAGGCACCTTATGTCAAAATTGCAGCGGATTTACACGAGGTATTGAATGACGGGAAACTCTTTAAATAGAGTTTCCTTTTCTTTTTGTTTTAGAGGCAAATGGCTATGGGTGCAAGTGGGAATATGGTATAATATAAGGCGCCGAACGATTTGGCAGAATTTTAGACGGAGATCATAGTAATGAGTGAAGGAACACAAAAGCGGTCTTTTTTACATAAGGTTTTATCCTCAGGAGAGGAAGGCATGCGTCCGGGATGGATGATCGGTATTTTCGCCGTGTTACATGCAGTGGTCACATTGTATTTTATAAAACTCGGAATGGATGCGGCACTTCGTATTTTGCCAATGCCGTCGAGTGATTATTTGTATTACTGGAATTTGGCAAGTGACTACAGCCTGTACCATAAAGGCGGAATTATCGGTTTTATTTACGCGCCGTTTAAGCAAGCGGGTCTGGTACCGTATCATGCGGCTTTGATTGTCAATTCTTTCTTTTATATGGCGGCATCGGCGTCATTGTGGCTGGGTACACATCGCTTGAAAACACCTTATTATGTGCTCGGACAAGTCCTGCTGACCTTTGCTTCGGCTGTATTTGGACTTTGGAACAGCGGGTATGCCGGTATGGTCAATGCAGATTTTCCGAATGTGGCTTTGATTTTGATTGCTGTCAGGTTTTTCTTTGAATACGCGGCACATGCGGACGGTCCGATTTTTGAGATGCGACATGGACGCGTGTACCTTGCGCTCGGTACGCTGTCACTTTATCTTGCAGTGGCACTGCGCGTTAAAACCGGTTTGGCGCTCGGCATTATAGTCGGATTGCTCATTGTTTTTTACTTCAAGCAACTCAAGAGAGTGTATCAGCTTCGCGTGATCGTTTTTGCGGTGATCGTTGCCGTTGGATTTGCCGCCGGGACCGAACTCGCTTTACGATATCAGTCGGATGCCAAAACAGATATAGCGCGTCAGGGGCGGCTTCAACTTTATACCGGCCTTTTGGATACGCAGACGGGTTCGATGGCGGGACGCTGGACAAAATCTTCTTATGACAAGACTTTGGCGGAACTGGATAAACCTTTTTTAGAGGTGCTCAAGGAGCATCTGAGTGTAAAGAGCAAAAGTTATTTGCTCCAAATCATTAAAGACAAATGGACGGCTGTCTTAAATTACGATGAATTTTCGTATCGAGAACTCATTGCTTTCGGCGTGACCTATCGGACGCCGACGGCGGATGATTATGCGCTGGCAAGAGAATTTGAACCGATTGAAGAGCGAACGGTAAACGACTTCAAATATGCGGTTTATCTCATGTTGCTTTTGCCGATTTTATTCAGGAAAAAATATGTGGCTTGGTTGCCGTTCTTTATATGGGGGGCATTCATGCTGTTACATGCCGTCTTTGAAATTCAGGCGCGATATATGGTTGAACCGCTGATGTGGTCTTATGTTACTTCTGTCGGGATCATGCTCGGTGTGCCGCGAAAGGAGAAGCGACATGTTTAAAAATCAAAATCCTTTCAGATGGTATTATCTCGGACTGCTGGCGATCAAATGGGTCATCGGCATGATATGGATTAATACGGCGCAGGTTGAAGCCGTCTATCGGTTTGTGTCTGTGTTTGGCATCGGACAATCACCTTGGGAATGGTATTACGCCGCAGGACAATTGACGGCCTTTCCGTATCCGCCGCTGATGCTCTATATTTTTAAACTGGCCTTTTTGCCGGCTTCTTTGACGGGAATCGATTCGATTGTCTTTTTGAAGATGCTGTATCTCATACCGATTATCATTGCCGATTCGGGTATCTATTTTTGGATGCGGCGCATGTTTCCGTCCAGTGGGGGCAAGACGCTGTTTTTCTATTTCGCGTCTCCGATTGTGCTCTATGCTTCTTATGTCATGGGTGCCCTGGACTCCATCGCCTTGTTTTTCCTTTTAATCGCATTAAATACACTGAAAAAGCGCGCCTATTTAAAATCCGCGATTTTATTGGGACTCGCGTTCAGCGTCAAGATTCCCATTATATTTGCATTGCCGCTGATTCTCACTTATGTAATGAAAACGGTGCATC
>JASUTA010000153.1 GCA_030445805.1 Clostridiales bacterium | reverse complement strand
ATTTATATTTCCCATCGTCTTCACGAGATTTTTGAAATTTGTGATGACGTAACGGTTTTGAGAGACGGTACTCTGGTAGAGGAATGTTCGGTAAAAGACATCACGGAAGATAAGCTCATTGAGATGATGGTTGGAAGAAAACTTGAGGAACGTTTCCCAAGGTTAACCGTTGAAATCGGCGAGCCGGTCTTGACGGTGGATGGTCTGTGCAGTGACGATATTCATCAGGTGAGTTTTGAATTGAGAAAAGGCGAAATACTCGGCGTTGCGGGATTAATGGGGTCGCGGCGCACGGAAATGGCCAAGACGATCATCGGCGCGACACGTGCAAAATCGGGCAGCATTCATTTGAACGGGGAGAAGAAACGATTCAAATCCACGGAGGAGTCAATTAAATCCGGCATTACTTATGTTTCGGAAGATCGCAAGGGAGACGGATTGGTGCTCTCCATGAGTGTGAAACAAAATATGAGCCTTTCCGCACTTAAAAGTTTATCGAGAGCAAGTGTGATACAGAGACATTTGGAGTCGGAAAAGACGGCGCAAATGATACAGGAGATGTCGGTCAAAACACCTTCCGAAAATCAGCTCGTGCAGTTTTTAAGCGGTGGAAATCAGCAGAAAGTCAGCATTGGGAAAAGCCTTTTAACGGATCCGAAGATACTCATTTTAGACGAACCGACAAGAGGGGTAGATGTCGGAGCAAAAAAAGAGATTTATGACCTCATGAATCGATTCAAAGAGCAGGGAATGAGTATCCTCATGATATCATCTGAAATTCCTGAAATTTTAGGGATGAGCGATCGTGTACTCGTCATGAGAGAAGGTACTGTAGCAGGTATTTTAGACATTGAGGATGCGACGCAAGAGCGTATCATGCGACTGGCAATCGGAAATAAGGAGGCAAATTAATATGAACCGTTCAGTAAAACACATTTTAACAAAATACCGTTCCGTCATTGGACTTGTTCTGTTTTCATTGGTTATTGCCGTTATTAACGATCGTTTTTTAACGGTATCCAATATATTAAATGTGCTCAGGCAAACATCGATTAATGCCATTATTGCAGCGGGCATGACTTTTGTTATCTTGACGGGGGGAATCGACCTGTCTATTGGGTCAACACTCGCTTATACAGGGGCGGTTGGCGCGTTCTTGGTTTTTTCGGGATTCCATCCGGCAATTGCCGTGGCACTTGCATTACTCCTCGGACTTGCAATCGGACTTGCAAACGGCGTCATTATCAGTAAAGGACGTCTTCAACCGTTTATCGTCACACTGGCGACAATGACGATTGTCCGTGGAGCGACCATGGTCTTTACCGACGGGAAACCGATTTCCACCGGATATGAAGCGTTCGGAGACCTATTTTATAAAATCGGAGCGGGTTATTTTCTGGGGATTCCGAATCCGGTTGTCATTATGCTGGTCACTTTTGTTGTCGTCTATTTCATTTTGAATCACACGACATTCGGACGGTATGTGTATGCCATTGGCGGCAACGAGGAAGCGGCGGCGCTGTCGGGAATCAACGTCAATCGTATCAAAACCATTGTTTACGGGATCAACGGCATGCTGGCGGCACTTGCCGGTATCATTATTACAAGCCGATTGTCTTCGGCGCAACCGACGGCGGGAACGGGGTATGAACTTGATGCCATTGCGGCGGTTGTATTGGGAGGCACAAGCCTAGCAGGCGGTGTCGGTTCCATTTTCGGCACGGTCATAGGTGCTCTAATCATAGGCATTCTCAACAACGCTTTGAATTTGTTAAACGTCAGTTCTTATTATCAACTGCTACTAAAGGGCTTGGTCATTTTGATCGCGGTTCTTTTAGATAGAAAGCAAAAATAATCAAAGGGGAGAGGTTATATGAAAAAGGTATTTGCATTATTATTAATCGCGCTGATGGCATTTATGGCGCTTGCAGGATGTTCCGCGTCAAATGAAGCGACGACGGCGGCTGCAACAACGGCTCAAGAACAAACGACAACAGCAGCGGCAGCAGAAACGATGAAAATCGGTCTCGTTGTATCAACGTTGGACAACCCGTTCTTTGTGACATTGAAAGAAGGCGCTGAAGCGAAAGCAGCAGAACTCGGCATGGAAATCGTCGTTTTGGATTCTCAAAATGACCCTGCAAAAGAACTGAGCAATGTAGAAGATTTATTGACTCAAGGTGTTGATTTGATCTTGATTAACCCGACGGATTCCGATGCAGTTGTCGGTGCGATTCGTGCGGCAAATGATGCGTCTGTTCCGGTTATTACCCTTGACCGTGGCGCAAACGGCGGCGATGTCGTTACACACATTGCTTCTGACAACGTTGCGGGCGGAGAAATGGCTGGTCAATACATCGTGGATCAACTCGGCGGAACCGGAAAAGTAGTTGAACTCGAAGGAATCGCCGGAACATCTGCGGCAAGAGACCGCGGCGAAGGCTTCAATGCAGCACTCGAAGGCACACAAGTTGAAGTGGTTGCACGACAAGTTGCGGATTTTGACCGTACAAAAGGCCTTTCTGTAATGGAAAATATCCTCCAAGCACAACCTGAAATCGATGCGGTTTTCGCTCACAATGATGAAATGGCGCTCGGTGCTTTGAAAGCCATTGAAGCGACGGGAAGAGACATCATGGTTGTCGGATTTGATGCTACAGATGACGCTGTAAAAGCGGTTGAAGATGGTACAATGGCTGCAACAGTTGCTCAACAACCGGACATGATCGGTGGCCTTGGTGTTGAATATGCACAAAAAGTACTGAACGGTGAATCTGTAGATGCTTTTGTTCCGGTTGACCTGAAACTGGTGACTAAATAATCACAGCGAAGTCGTACGTAGAACGTTAAGATTCTGCAGAACGTAAGATTCTATAGAATGGAAAAGAGCAGGTGCACATAGTGTGCCTGCTCTTTTTATGATCCATCAAAGCAAAGTTTTTATTTGTGATATGAAAAGGATTGTTGTGGCTCTTTGAATACTGTATAATGTACATGAAAGAAGGTGAAACCATGACACTACAGCAATTGAAATATATTGTCAAAGTGGCGGAGGTGGGTTCAGTCAATGAGGCTGCTAAAGCGCTTATGATTTCTCAACCGAGCCTTTCAAGCGCGGTAATCGCTCTTGAGGAGGAAATCGGTACAGTCATTTTTCATCGGAGCAATCGCGGGGTTTCGTTAACCAGAGAAGGCATTGAATTTTTAGGTTATGCGCGACAGGTTTTGACACAATCCGACTTGTTGGAAGCAAAGTATATCCGTAAAATGCCAGCAAAGCAACGGTTTAGCGTCTCAACTCAGCATTATACTTTTGCCGCAAATGCTTTTGTGGAACTTGTCAAATCTTTTGGATTGGAAGAATATGAGTTTGTCTTAAATGAGACGACCACTTACCAAGTCATTGAAGACGTTAAAAATTGGCTCAGTGAAATTGGTGTTCTCTATTTGAGCGATTACAATGAAGCGGTGATTCGCAAAATGCTTCGTGAAAATCAGCTGGTGTTTGAAACCTTGTTTATCGCCAGGCCCCATGTTTTTCTTTGCAAGGAGCATCCGCTTGCAACAAGAAAAAGCATCGATCTGGAAGCGCTGGATGCCTATCCGTGTATCACATATAATCAGGGCGCGCACAACGCATTTTATTTTTCGGAAGAGATTTTGAGTACCAGAACCGTTCAAAAACGCATCGTTGTCAGTGATCGCGCCGCTGTTGTCAATTTCTTGATCGGACTGAACGGTTATATCATTTCTTCGGGAATATTTCCTCGATATTTACATGGTGATGACATTGTATCCGTTCCGCTGAGCGTTCATGAGAAAATTGAGATCGGAACCGTTATGCGAAAAGATGCCGTACAGTCTCCACTGGGAAAACTGTATATTAAAGCGCTTAGGCAATATGAGTATTAAATGGAAAGCCGCTTTACCGATAGGTTAGAGTGGTTTATATTGATATAGCTTAAACCTATTGTTGGATACATAAAAATGATATTATGTTATATCAAAGGATTCATGCTATGCTCTTAAGGGCAACAATAAAAAATAGAGCGGTAAGGAGTAGCATGATGACAAACCAAGCGGCAATGGCCTTTTTAACATTTGCAATAATCAACGCGTTTACCCCGGGGCCCGGGAATATTTTGGCGCTGAATACCATCACCAACTATGGTTGGAAAAAAGGGAAACCTCTATTCTTCGGCGTATTTACCGGTTATTATGTGGTTCAGTTACTGTGTGCACTGCTGATTTTCGGCGTAAATACATGGCTTAATCCGGTCATGGATGGGATGAAATACATCGGTGCGGCCTATATTTTGTACTTGGCTTTTCATGTGGCAAAAGGAAAGCCGGTTGATGTCGCTGTGCAGAAGAATGCATCATTCTGGAAAGGGTTTACTCTGCAACTGGTTAATGTGAAAATTTACTTTTTCGGATTGACGGCGCTTTCCGGCTATGTCGTACCTTATTACAGCACCTTAGAGTGGTTGGTTCTCTTTGAACTCTTTATCGCTTCAATCGGAACGGTGGCAACCCTGAGTTGGATTTTTATGGGACGAGTGTTCAATCGCGTTTATTTGAAACATTATCGTGTGATTAATATCATTCTCGCACTCATTTTGGTGGAATGTGCTTGGAAAATGATTTTTGAATAAAAACGACTTTGTGAGGCTGATTCTTTGTATGGTTCGATTCTTAAAAAAGAAATTCTCTGAAGAAGGATTGTTTTTTGTGGCGCTTTTTCTTGCCGTCATAACGTCTTTTATAGTCACGCCGCGATGGCGTGCCATCAATTTTCATGTCATTTTTGCGCTTTTCAGTTTGATGCTCATCAGTTCGGCTTTTGAAAAACACCGCTTGCTGGAGGCGTTATCGATTGGATTGCTCAGACGTCTAAAAACCGAGCGCACCATCGGAGTGGTTATGATTTTAATCACTGCTGGTCTTGCGATGCTGATGACCAACGATGTGGCTTTGATGAGTGTGGTTCCGTTGACGTTGGCACTCGGCGGTGAAGGGGATTTTGATCCTTTTAAAATCATTGTTTTAGAAACGGCCGCCGCTAACATAGGAAGCAGTTTGACGCCTTTCGGCAATCCGCAAAATTTGTATTTGTATGCGTTTTATCAAATGACGCCGAGCGTATTTTTTAAAATCATGATTGGCTTTTCGGCAATGGGGCTGAGTCTGCTTCTTCTCATTCATTTGACCGCTGTTTCCAAAGTCATCGAAACGAAAATGAAGGCCATTACCATTGAACAGCCGAGGCGTCTCGGGCTCTACGGTATTGTTTTTTTCCTGGTATTGGTGTCGATTCTTCGTGGTGCGAATATTGTGTTTTCAACAGTGATTGCCGCGACAACGATACTGGCGTTGGACAGAGATCTCTTTCGAAAAGCGGATTACTATTTACTCGGAACTTTTGCGGCATTTTTTATTGTGATTGATAATGTGACACGTATGGATGCCGTTCATCAAAGCATTCAAACACTCGTCAATACTCCGATTAATGCCTATTTGGTGTCTGTGATGCTTTCACAAGTAATCAGCAATGTCCCTGCGGCTATTCTCGTGAGCGCTTTTACGGATTATGGGAAAAGTGTGTTATTGGGTGTCAGCGTGGGTGGATTGGGAACGTTGATTGCGTCTCTTGCAAATCTCATTGCCTATCGAATTTATGCCAGAAAGTATCCCGGAAAAAGGTATTTACGCTATTTTTATTGGGTAAATATTCCGCTGTTATTGTTTATGACGCTTGTTATGGCAAAATATGTACAAATTGCGACTTAAGGACGATACACAAATTTGAAAAAAATATGTTATAATGAAATTACAAAAAATAAACAAAAAATTCTGAAAAATACTTTTGTGACCTCTCCGGTGCATGACAATCAAAAATCAAAGGGTATTGTAAAAAAGGAAGTAGGGTATGCATTTTCAATATATTCCGTATTTATGGTTGCTCGGCACATCCTTTGTTATATTGATGTTTTTGGCCGTTTCTTCACTTCGATATAAGCCGTCTGCAGGTGCGAAGGCTTTCAGTATGTGTATGCTGAATTTTGCTTTTTGGACTTTTTGCAATGC
>JASUTA010000152.1 GCA_030445805.1 Clostridiales bacterium | reverse complement strand
ATGAAATATTACATATTGATTTGCGGCTGATTTTAAATAATGTACAAGGTGGTGTTTAAGGTGGCGTGTAAGAATAGATGAAGAATATTTTTATAGAGGGCATTCAGGGCGCCGGGAAAAGCACACTGGTACGGCGTCTTTCGGAAGCGCTTCCTGCATATCGGACATATCACGAGGGCGATCTATCCCCAGTGGATCTCGCATGGTGCAGTTACATGACTGAAGATCAGTTCGAAGCAATTTTGAAAAAATATGAACCGTTTCGTGATGAAATTATACAGTATACAGCGCAGGAAAGTGATCGACGCATCACAGCCTATACGCGGATTTTAACCGATATACCGGCGTTTTATTCCGAAATGGAAAGTTTTGAAATTTACAACGGCCGCGTGTCGTTTGAGCAGTTCAGAGAGATTATTTTCCGTCGCTATGAGGCTTTTTCGTCGGATGGTAATGTCTTTGAGTGTGCGTTTTTTCAAAACTCAATAGAAACCATGATGCTTTTTTATCAATTGCCGAATGAAGCCATCATGCGTTTTTATGAAGCGGCGTATGCGCTTTTGAAAGGCAAGCATTTTAAAATGCTCTATTTGGATTCACAAGACATTCGATCGGACATCCTCAAAATCAAGGCGGAACGTTCGGATGTGAACGGTACGGAAATGTGGTTTCCGCTGATGATGTCGTATCTGAAAGCGTCCCCTTATGGTGAGACGCATCAATGCAGCACTTTAGATGATTTGGTGGCGCACCTGACGCGTCGGCGTCATTTGGAAAAAGAGATCATAAAATCGATACTGGGTGAAGACGCTGCTTTGCTCCGGGCAAAAGAGTATGAAATGCAGGCGGTGCTGGATGCGCTTGTGTGAACGTGCATTTAGGCCCACATATCAAAGTGCGTGCTGATGAATTCAATTATATAGGCAATTTCGGTGTTTGGAATCGTAATAGAAAACGTCTCCTCGACAAGAGTGAGATGTTTTTTTATGACTTTGAAAAGGTCGCCGTGATTTTCCATGAGTGAATTCAAATCTTTATAAGGCAGAGAATCCTTTCTTATGGCGCGTTCTACCATACATGAGCAATGAAAGTGGAATTTTGTAATCAGGCTGTTGTCAATGGGTTTTTCAAGGTCATTTAAAATATTATCAAGGACGACGTTGAGGACGTTGCAAACTTTTTTAGCGTCCAAAAAGGACAGAATCTTGTCCACGGCATCAATGATGATTTGCTTATAGTAGTCGGTGCTGCAATTTTTCATGGATTCAAAGTCATAAACGACTTCGAAGTGATTTTTTTTGCCGATGTATTGGCTGGAACTGATGACTTCTTCATACAGGGTATTTAAGCTGACGTCGGGAAGCAAGGATTTTCGTGTGGCTTCAATGACCATCGGTGTGGTGACACGATCAATAAACCGCGTGAGAATCCCGGTTTTTTCCGTAATCATATCGGGGAATTGTGTCAGGGAGCCCATATCCACCAGCATTAAAACCCCTTTTCCCATGTCGATGTCTTTAACGGCTTCCAGTACTTTATTGAACGTGACATCGATTTTTTCATTGAGGGGCATATTGATGCCGCGAGCGTGATTGATATCCAGTAAGGCATTGGCCACATCTGCCATGGAAGTTGCGGATGAATCTCCGTGTGTAACGACGAGCACGCCGACGCTTTTCATGGTTTTAGTTGAGCGCGCCGCATATAGGAACATCGTCAGAAACGCGAGCTCGGAATCCGGCATATCCATTTGAAGAATGTTTTCCAAACGGCTTTTAATGGTGACGGCAATCTTATATTCATCGGGATGTTCACTGAATATTTCAGTGTTGTCCGGACGTTTCGGGAGCGTTTTTTGATGAATCTGCTCAATCAGCGTATTAATATGCAGGGAGAGACCGTCGATGATTTTTTTGTCCATGAGCTGAAGCTCTTCGCTGACAATGCTTTTGACGGCATTGTAAACATTGACATCTACAATTTTGATGATGGCATCGTTATCGCCCGGCAAATCCTCCGCTTGGGCTTGAGTGAAAAATTTTTGAAAATAGGCTTGTGTTTTGGTTTCCCGAACTGTGCGGTAGATCGGATTGTCCCGAATGTAAATCTGCCGAAAGAACGCGGGATTGATGTTTTTGTCGAAGCATTTTATGAATGGAGCGTTGAGCGTCATGCCGTGAAGGTCAATGATCAAATCAGCGGCGTTCATTATGTTGATTTGCTCGATCCGTTCTTGGAAAGAAAGCTGTTCATGCTCAACGGTGCACATGCGACAATAGCCTATTTAGGCTATCTCAAACAATATACCTTTATTCACGAGGCCATTCGCGATGCGTCCATTTTAGAGGTGATTTCAAAATTTCACAGGCAATCTGCGGAGGCATTGAGTTTAAAATATAAAGTGGATTTGGATACTTTACTGGCATATTCCGAAAAAATCATAAAGCGGTTTCGCAATGTTCACCTTGGAGACTTGGTCGTCCGCGTCGGTGCAGACCCGGTTAGAAAACTTTCTTATGACGATCGGCTGATCAGTCCGCTCCGATTGTGTGTTGATTTTGGCGCGGAATACAGCGCCATTGTGAGCGGGATTGCGGCAGGGTATCATTTTGACCACATGGATGATGTCAAAGCACAAAAGATTCAAGCATCAATTCGTGAAGAGGGCATTCAAAAATCGGTGGCGCTCTATTCAGGCCTTCTTGAGCGCAGTGTGCTGAATCGTGCGATATGTGAAGCATATGAAAAAATGAAATAGAAGACCGTTCAAAAATGAGTGCACTTTTCCTGAGGCGATTGCTTAGGAGAAGTGCTTTTTTTGTTTTGATAAAAATTTTAAATTTGTAAATATGAATTTCATAAAAATGACATTGACGCGTTTAATAAAATGCGTTACCATAAGTATGAAAACAATTCCGACAAAATTACTAGGATATAAAGCGAGGCTAAAATGGGCGAAATTTTGAAAATTGAAGGACTTCGGTCCAAAGCCGGGGAGCAAGAAATTTTAAAGGGCATTGACCTCAAAATCAATGCGGGAGAAATTCATGTCATCATGGGACCGAACGGGGCTGGTAAATCCACGCTTGCAAATGTACTCATGGGACATCCGGCATATGAAGTAACCGGCGGAGAAGCCGTTTTTATGGGGAAAGATTTGTTTGAAATGAAAGTAGATGAGCGCGCGCGTGCGGGCCTTTTTTTATCTTTTCAATACCCGCAGGAAGTTCCCGGAGTAACCGTTGAGAATTTTTTGAGGACAGCTAAAAAAGAAGTGGCCGGCATTATGCCGATGCTGACGCAGTTCAATGCATCCGTAAAAGAGGCGATGAAAACCTTGGACATGGATGAAAGATATTTGACGCGTTATCTCAATGAAGGCTTTTCAGGCGGGGAGAAAAAGAAGAATGAGATTCTTCAAATGGCGATTTTAGAGCCCAAACTGGCTATTTTGGATGAAACCGATTCGGGGCTTGACGTAGATGCCATCCGCGTCGTCTACGAAAAAGTTCAGTCGCTTGCAAGTGAAAACAACGCCATTCTCGTCATTACCCATTACAATAAAATTCTCAATTACATCAAACCAGATTTTGTTCATGTGCTCATGGACGGCAAAATTGTAAAAAGCGGAGATCTGTCTTTGGCGGATGCGATTCAGGAAGATGGATATGATGCATTTAAGACGCGTTCGTAAATTGAGGTGAGGAGGCATTATGGCAAGTAAAACTTATGTTGCGGATATCGAGCGCGGCGTTTATGACATTGTCAATCCCGAACACCATCGATTTGTGGTGGACAAAGGGCTTTCGGAGGACATCATCCGTGAAATTTCCCGTGAAAAAGGAGAACCGGAATGGATGCTCAAATTTCGCCTGGAGTCGCTCGAAATTTATAAATCTAAACCGGTACCGACCTGGGGAGCGGATCTTGAAGACCTCGACGTTGAAAACATTGTGCATTACGTTCGCCCGGATACGGATATGAAACATTCGTGGGACGATGTGCCTGAGGATATTAAGGAAACGTTTGACCGATTGGGAATCCCGGAGGCTGAAAAGCACAGTCTGGCAGGTGTCGGCGCTCAGTACGATTCGGAAGTGGTTTACCATTCCGTCCGTGCCGATCTGCTCGAAAAAGGCGTTATTTACACCGATATCGAAACGGCGCTCAGAGAACATGAAGACATTGTAAAAGCGTATTTTATGAAGTTGATTACCAATCGAGATCACAAGTTTTCGGCGCTGCATGGGGCCGTGTGGTCCGGTGGGTCGTTCGTCTATGTGCCGGAAGGCGTGGAAGTCGATTTCCCGCTTCAATCTTATTTTAGACTCAATGCCAAGGGAGCCGGGCAATTTGAGCACACGCTGATCATCGTTGAAAAAGGAGCGAAACTCCACTTTATTGAAGGGTGTTCCGCGCCGAAATACAGCGTTAACAATTTGCATGCGGGTGCCGTTGAATTGTTCGTCAAAGAAGATGCTACCCTGCGCTATTCGACGATTGAGAACTGGTCCAGAAACATGTACAACCTCAATACGAAGCGGGCGGCTGTCGATAAAAACGGCAAAATAGAATGGGTTTCCGGATCTTTCGGGTCTCGCGTATCCATGTTGTATCCCATGAGCATTTTGCGGGGAGAAGGTGCTTCCAGTGAATTTACGGGCATTACATTTGCTTCGACGGGACAGTACCTCGACACGGGGACAAAAGTGGTACACGCGGCACCGAATACGCGGTCGGTTGTCAATTCTAAGTCCATTTCCAAAAGCGGCGGGCATGCGTTTTACAGAGGGTTGCTTCGCGTCGCCAAAAATGCCGTGGACAGCAAGGCGGTTGCCAATTGCGAATCACTGATGCTGGATAATGAATCAAAATCCGACACGGTGCCGATTATCGAAGCCTATACAGATCGTGTGGATATCGGCCATGAAGCTAAAATCGGACGAATCAGCGATGAAGCCATTTTCTATTTGATGAGCCGAGGCATCAGTGAAGCCGAAGCAAAAGCCATGATTGTCCGCGGATTTGTCGAACCGATTACAAAGACATTGCCGCTCGAATATGCTGTAGAACTCAATCGATTGATTGAGCTTGAACTTGAAGGAACCATCGGTTGAGGGAGGCAATAGAAATGACATTAAATCAAACGAAAGACAGAGAAAAATTTCATGAAAACCCCGAACCGAAATGGAAGCGGATGCCGTTGCCGGAAGGGGTCTTTGACCCGCGCGGGGCTCAGGCGGAAGTTTCGGTTACAGCTTTCGGGCGCGGCACTGAAGTCATCCGCTTTGAAGAAGCCGTGTCATCCGGTTTCATGCGGGAAGAGTGGTTGCTTGAAAACCGTCTGAAAGCACACCTCGGCGAGGGCGTGCTGCATTATGTCAACGGATACTACACGCAGGGGTATGCGATTCGGAGTAAAGCACAGAAGAGTCCGGATCCGTCCGATATTCCCGTTGTGCGCGTAGAAGTCGGATTGGACGGTGAAAAAACCTTGCACGTTGCCAACAATTTGATTGTGGCGGAAGACGGTTGTGCCCTGACCGTTGTCATGGATTACAGCAAAGTGACGGATGCGGGCAAGGCGAGGCATCTGGGCATCACACGCTTGATTGCGGGGCGCGGCGCACGGGTAACGCTCTTTAAAATTCAGCGAACCGGTCTCTCCGATGCTTTTATCGATCAGACTTTTTTGCAAGTAGAAGAAGGCGCGGAGGTGCATGTCGTTGATGTTCAGCTCGGCGGACAATTCAGAGGCGTCAATTACAGTGCCGACCTCGTCGGAAGGCGAAGCAAAGCGACTGTCAACGCATTGTATCTCGGCGGTCCGGAACAGAGAATGGACTTATCGTACACCATGCGGCATATCGGTGCCCTTTCCGAATCGGAGATTCTTTCAAAAGGCGCACTGAATGCAAATGCCCAAAAGGTATTTCGGGGCAACCTGTTGTTTGAAAAGGGCTCCGTTCAGTCGGTGGGCAGGGAGCATGAAGCGGTGATGCTTCTCGATGAGCGCGCACATTCCGAATCAATTCCGGCTCTGCTCTGTGCGGAAGACGATGTGGTCGGGGAGCATGCGGCCAGTGTCGGGCGCATGGATCAGGAAA
>JASUTA010000151.1 GCA_030445805.1 Clostridiales bacterium | reverse complement strand
GTGGGTTTTCCACCACGTGAGCAAGAAAATCATGAAAATGGCAAACGGCATATTCAGCCTCCGATAAATGACTTGATAATAGCGGCGAATCGGACGGGTTGCTCCAAGAAGGCAAAGTGTCCGGCGCCTTCAAAGACGACGAGTCCCGCATCGGGGATTCGAGACGCCATGAGATGTGCGTCCGCAATCGGCGTGCTCTCGTCTCGGTCGCCCCAGATGAGCAGTGTGGGGACTTCAATGCGGCTCAGAAGATCGGTTAAATCTTCGTTGACCACTTTTGAAAGCACTTGCTTCATCAGCGGAGAAGCGTTTTTATAGTCGGTGCTGGAATAACGTTCGGTATAGGCCTGGAACGGTTCTTTGAGCAACCACGACAATACGGGAACTTTTGCGAGAAACTTAAAGCCTTTATATCCGTATACTTTGATGTAGTACCCGGATTTTCGCTTGGGTTTGATTCCGGCGGAACCGGCGAGTATGATCTTTTCGATGGCAATGCGTTGAGCGAGCTTTATAATGACGCGGCCGCCGAATGAGTGCCCGATCAAAATGGGCTTTTCTATTTCGAAGGCATTTAAAAAAGCTTCAACCATGTCTGCGTAGTCATCAAGTGCCCATGGGCCGGGCGGCGGATCGGATTGCCCGAATCCTGGAAAATCGAGACGAATCAAGTCGTAACTGCCCCCGAGCAGGGCGGCAATGGGTTTGAAGCTGTTTCCGTCTGCGCCCCATCCGTGAAGAAAGAGCACGGTTTTTCCCTTGCCCTCCCGCGTGTAGGCGACGCCGGCGCCTTTATAATCAAATTGTGGCATAATCGACCTCATGAAAGACAAATTTTTTTCTAAGCATTCATGCTCTATTTTACCATAAATAGACTAGGAAATGTCTGAATTGCTTAAATAAAATTTAATAATGGAAACCGCTTACACATGGTATAATACTGTATAAGAAGAACGACGGAGGTACAAGAGCATGCGCTTATTTTTTAGAAGATTAAAAACCGGATTGGCGGCGACTTTGAGTATGGCCCTGATTTTTACAACGGCAACGGCGACATTTGCACAGGATGTCGACAGTGGGCACTGGGCTTATTCGGCCATTCAGGATGTGATATCGCAAGACATTATGCCGGAGGATACTCAGGGGAATTTTTCGCCGGATGAGACTGTGACAGGGCTTGAGACCCTCATCGTCATTTATCGCGCGGCAGAAGCAGCCGGATTACTTGAGAATTATCCGGAGGGAACGGTAACGGCAAAATACGAATCGGAACTCGAAGCCATCGGACTTCCGAAAATGTTGGCGCCTTACGGTGGCGACGTTTATCCCGCAGTAGCTTATGCGCTGGAAATGGGTGTTTTGACAATAGATGAAGTTGAGCCGTTTATCAATGGTGCAGAACTGACAAAAGTTAAAAAAGTCAATGCGGCCGTCTTTTTCGGAAAAGCGCTTAACGCTTATGTGAATGAAAGCTTGAGCAGTATTGTGGTGCTCAGCTATAAAGACGAATACATGATTTCTCTCAGCGCACGCAAATATGTTCAGTTCTTGATTGAAAAGGAAATCATCTCGGCATCGGGCGATGCAAACGGTAATTTCAATCCGAACAGCGAAGTCAGCCGCGCCGTATTGGCGGTTATGGCAGAGGGACTGTACCGGGACTTTGAAACGGTAGAAGTTTCTCAAACACCTGCTTCCGGTCAAGAGGCGACGACTTCGGAAACCACGACTTCGGAGAATCCGACGGATGAAACACCGACAACCGAAGTGGAAACGCCGGCGATTCAGACTGAAAAAGTCGTTTCGGGAACCATTACCGGTGTTGATGACGATGCGAAAACCCTAACGATTAAAACGACGCAAGGGATTGAAACAACTTATTCCATTGAAGAAGCTGACATTTTGTACGACGGTGGATCGGTTGGATTTGACGCATTGGTTTTAAATATCGGCGCAACGCTGACCATTAAAAATGATATTGTGACAACTGTTGAAACGGATCAAACTTATGAAGTGATTTCGGGCAAAGTCTTTCTGCTTTCCGATTATTTGGGCGGTGATCCGGCTTTCCGTTCACTTCGCATTGAACTGGAAGACGGCAGCTTTGATTTCAAAAGGGTTTATGACGACACCTTGATTACGATAGACGGTGTAGCGGCCGGCGCGGATGATCTGGAATCCGGTTATCAGGTGTTTATCCGATATGACGGTTATGATTCGAAGCGCATTGTGGCGTACTCCGATGACTATACGTTCTCGGCCGTCCTCGAAGAAGGCATTGACCCGGTAAACCCGGATCGCCTGAAAGCCATTCTCGAAAACGGGATGCATCTCGAATGGGCACTGGATAAATCGGCGGTTTCGTTTATTTCGGCAGGAAGCGGTCTTGCGGTAAACGACATTGTCAACGTGACGCTCAAATACGGTGTGGTGACTAAAATCGAAAAAACCGGAACGGCAAGAGACATCGTCGGGGCCATTGAAGGCATTAACATCAAAGCGATTCCGGAACTCACGCTTTTGAAAGCGGATGGAACGACGGAAACCGTCGCTTTTTCCGAACGCGCTAAAATTATGGATGAAACCGGTGACGAACGCCTGACGATTTATGATTTAAGATTGGATCAGGAAGTGACGGTTCATATCGGCGTCGGCGGTATTCAGACCGTGCAATTGGGACGCAAGGTAATCGTAGAAGTATCGGGTCTTACGGCGACGGTCAAGGATGTACTGGACGCTTCCAATCTTCTGATTGTGACGACAGAAAGCGGAGACGTCTACACAGTCGTTTTGGCGGGTCTTACGGCGACGGATTACGCTCAGGATCAAGTCCTTTTTATTGAAGGGGAACAACTCGCTTCTCAAATTTTCGAGGCGACAAAAATTACGGTAAAAGGGGAATAAAAATCTATTGACTTCACCCAATGAAGTGGATATACTATGTAAGTATTGTTAATCTAATTGGGAAGGACACCCTTTGGGGTGGCTATATTAGTACTTTAGAGCAAGAGTGATTAGTCATCCTTAGCGGGGGCTTTCTCACTCTTTTTTTATGGCAGTAAGCAATAAGTTACATGCACATATAGAGTATAGGCGCTTGAAGCGAAAGGAGTTTGAAATGGACACGAAGTATATTTTCGTCACAGGGGGGGTAGTGTCCTCGCTTGGGAAGGGCATCACGGCGGCATCGCTCGGACAGCTTCTCAAAGCACGCGGATTGAAAGTGACGATTCAGAAGTTTGATCCTTACATTAACGTGGATCCGGGAACGATGAGTCCCTATCAGCATGGGGAGGTTTTTGTCACCGATGACGGCGCCGAAACCGACCTCGACCTCGGACACTATGAGCGCTTTATTGACATCAATTTGTCTAAATTCAGTAATGTGACGACAGGCAAAATCTATTGGTCCGTTTTAACGAAAGAACGCCGCGGAGATTACCTCGGGGCGACGATTCAAGTTATTCCGCACATCACCAATGAAATCAAAGAACGCCTGATGCGCTCCGCAAAAGAGAGTGGTGCGGATGTCGTTATAACGGAAATCGGCGGAACGGTCGGCGATATTGAATCACTTCCTTTCCTTGAAGCCATTCGCCAAATGAAATACGATGTCGGCAGCGGCAACGTCATGTACATTCATCTAACGCTCCTCCCATACCTCAGCAAAGCGGGAGAACTCAAAACGAAACCGACGCAACACTCTGTTAAAGAACTCCGTGAAATCGGGATTCAACCGGATTTGATTGTCTGCCGGACGGAAAAAGAAATCTCGCAAGACATGAAAGAAAAAATCGCACTTTTCTGCAGTGTGTCCCCGCAGAATGTCATTCAAAACCTCGATGCGGAAACGCTTTATTCCGTACCGTTGACATTAGAAGAAGAAGGATTCCCTCAAATCGTATGCGATTTTCTCAAAATCGAATGTGGTGAGCCGGATTTGGCAGAGTGGAAGGCCATTGTCGATATTGAACGCAATTTAAAGAAAACCATCAAAATTGCACTCGTCGGAAAATATGTTGAGCTCAAAGATGCTTACCTCTCTGTTGCGGAAGCGCTCAAACATGCGGGTCTCGCCAATGGCGTTGCGGTAGAAATCGAGTGGATTCATTCAGAAGACGTTCAGCCTGGAAATGTGGCCGAGGTCCTGAAAGATGTAGACGGCATTCTCGTTCCCGGCGGTTTCGGCTATCGCGGTGTAGAAGGTAAAATTGAAGCCGTACGCTACGCCCGAGAAAACAACATTCCGTTTTTCGGCATTTGCCTCGGCATGCAGATGGCGGTTATCGAATTTGCGAGAAACGTTCTGGGATTCGAAGGTGCTCACAGTGCGGAACTCAACGGTTTGACGCCGTATCCGGTCATCGACCTTATGCCTGAACAGCATGATGTGGAAGACATGGGCGGCACGATGAGACTTGGGTTATATCCATGCCGATTGAAAGAAGATTCCAAAGCTTATGAAGCTTACGGGGAATCTTTGATTTACGAACGCCATCGCCACCGATATGAATTCAACAACACATACCGCGAAGCGTTTTCACAAGGTGAGTTTGTATTCAGCGGGCTTTCTCCGGATGAGCGCCTTGTTGAAATCATTGAATTGAAAGATCACCCGTGGTTTGTGGCGGTGCAGTTCCATCCGGAATTCAAATCGCGTCCGACGCGTCCGCATCCTTTATTCAGAGAGTTTATCAGAGCCTCTAAAGCGCATTTTGAAGCGTAGTTGCGCGTTTTGATTGAATGTTTCAGCGTGCGAAGCGTATAATAGAAGCATACAAGATCAAATAAAAAGAAACGTTCAAAAGGCGAATCGCGGCAATCGCGATGACGGAAATCAATTATGTGACGCAGGAGGAAACAATGTCTGAAAAAGTTATGATTCGGGTGAGAATGAGCATGCATGATGCACACTATGGCGGAAATCTGGTTGATGGCGCAAAAATGTTGAATCTTTTCGGGGATGTGGCTACAGAACTGTTGATTCGACACGATGGCGACGAGGGCCTTTTTGCCGGTTATGAAACCGTCTCGTTTTTAGCGCCTGTATACGCAGGGGATTATATTGAGGCAGAGGGCGAAATCGTGTCAGAGGGAAATACCTCCCGAAAAATGGTCTTTGAAGCGCGAAAAGTGATTGTTCCCCGTCCTGAAATCTGTGACTCGGCTTGTGACGTTTTGGAAGAACCCATCATCGTCTGCAAAGCCGTCGGAACGTGTGTCGTACCGAAGGGAAAACAACGCGGATAACAGCAATTGGAAAACGGAGGGACGACATGGAAAAACTCATCATTACAGCGGCGTTGACCGGCGCGGAAGTGACGCGATTTCAACAGCCTTCACTGCCGATATTACCGGATGAAATCGCAAGTGATGCCTATGAATGCTATTTGGCCGGCGCTTCCATTGTACATATCCACGCAAGGGATGCGGCGGGTGAACCCACGCAGGACATAGAAGTCTACAGAGATATAAAGGAAAGAATTGAAGCGGCTTGTCCCGTGATTTTTCAGCCGTCTACCGGTGGCGCCGTGTGGCATACGCCGGAAGAACGCCTTCAACCGGTGGAACTCAAGCCTGAAATGGCGACGCTGAGTTGTGGAACCTGCAACTTCGGCGGAGACGTTTTCATGAATTCCGAAGCGTACATGGAGCAGTTTGCTTCGCGCATGTTGGAACTTGGTGTTAAACCGGAACTGGAAGTTTTTGAGCGCGGTATGATCGATAATGCCAAGAAGCTATTGAAAAAGGGCTTGCTTAAAGCGCCACTGCATTTTGATTTTGTGCTCGGAGTACCGGGTGCGTGTCCGGGAACGCCGGAAGACTTGCTCTATATGGTGCGGCAACTGCCGCCGGATTGGACGTGGACGGTTGCCGGAATCGGAAAAGACGAGTTGCCGCTTGCCGTTATGGCCATTATGCTGGGTGGTCATGTGCGCGTGGGCTTTGAAGACAATGTCTATTATAAAAAAGGCGTACTCGCGGAATCCAATGCGCAATTGGTCGCGCGTATTGTCAGAATCGCAGAAGAACTCGGCAGGGAAATTGCGACGCCGGATGAAGCGCGTGAGATCCTCGGATTGTCAAAGTAAAACGTTTTATAAAAAAGGGTGTTCTCCTTAAGGAGAAC
>JASUTA010000150.1 GCA_030445805.1 Clostridiales bacterium | reverse complement strand
CGATTGTCGTCATGGTCTCTCTCGGCCTCGGTATGAATCGGGCGTTTGAACAACAGCTCGAAGCCTACGGCAGTTTGACCACCATTACAGTCTACGGCGGGCGCGATTACGGTTATATGGAAAGCACGTCTTCCAGTGGTTCCGGAAGTGAAGATCAAGTGACTTTGGATGCGGAGACGACGGCGGAAATTGAAAGTTTGGATTATGTCAAGACCGTCGTCGGCTTTAAAAATTTCAATGCCATGCTTTATGCCGGTAAATATATGGGGTGGACTTCCATTAAGGCTGTCGATTTTGACAAATTGTCTTCGCTCGACATCGAACTGAGCGAAGGGACGCTTCCGACCAAAGACGGACAATACGAAGTCTTAATGGGGTATCAAGTGCCCTATAATTTCTATGACCCGAACTCAAGAGACCCTTATGGAAGCATGCCTCAGATCGACGTCTTCAGCGACAAGATCGAGTTGCTTCCGTCGACGGACTACTATGACGGAAAACGGCCGAAAGGTTTTGTCATTACACCGACGGGACTCACGAGTGAAGACGATTACGACTACGCCTGGTATGTTTTCGTCGACTACGATACGTATTTGAAAATGCAAGAGGATTTTGCGCGAAAGAATCGTACAAGTGATCAGAACGGAGATTCGCGGAACAATCGTGATGAAGATCAATCCCTGTACGATGAATTGCGGGTCGATGTGGATGATATCGACCACGTTCAAGGCGTACAGGAAATCATTAAATCCATGGGATTTGAAGCATACAGTCTGACAGATGCGCTGGAAAGCATGAAGCAGTTTTCCTCCCTCGTTCAGGCGGTTCTCGGTGGAATTGGCGGTGTATCCTTGTTTATTGCGGCGATTGGGATCACCAACACCATGGTCATGTCGATTTACGAGAGAACCAAGGAAATCGGTGTTATGAAAGTCATCGGCGCACAACTGAAAGACATCAAACGGCTGTTCCTCTTTGAAGCGGCTATGATCGGTTTCTTTGGCGGCATTCTTGGGATCGGCATCAGTTACGGCATTTCGTTTATTGTGAACTCGCTGCTTTCAGGCATGTCTGACGGCTCCGGATACTACGGGTTTGCACTTCAATCCTATATTCCGTTGTGGCTTGCCTTGACCGGCGTCGGTTTTTCGACGTTGATCGGTCTGATTGCAGGGTATTACCCGGCTGTTCGGGCGACGCGTCTAAGCGCTCTTGAAGCGATTAGAACAGAATAAATCCCTTATATTTTCCCGCCGCGTATCGCTTTTTGGTGATGTCACGGCGGGAAAATCTTTTTTGCGGGCTCAAATAGGATGCGGAAACGCAAGAAATAAGCGGTTCTCTCTTTAAAAGAAGGTCTATTTATCGTATACTGAATTTGTGTGATTGATTTTAGAGATAGGGAGGCGCATATGATTCAAGCGGATGGAAATTGGTTGATGATAGACGGAGCTCTAAATCCGGTTGATGCGCAATTTGAGTTTAAAACGCCGCCGATTTATGAAGTGATCCGTCTGGTGGACGGATTGCCTTTATTTTTTGAAGCGCATATGGATCGTCTGGCACGGAGCTTTGAGATTGCCGGAGAAACGGTTTGGCTGTCGCGCTCGGAAATTGCGGGACAAATCCGACGATTAACGGAGAAGGAAGCGCGGTATAATTACAATGCGCGTTTGGAAATGGGAAGAGACGCCGAGGGGGTGCCCCACAGCCTCTTGTTTTTCAGCCCGACGTCTTATCCGGCTGAAGAGATGTACCGGCAAGGGGTTCGGACGACGATGGCAGAAATCGTCAGAGAAACGCCACAGGCAAAAATCTTTCGAAAAGGGTATTACGATCGCGTGTCTCAAATTCGAAAAGAAACCGGCGCATTTGAAGTCATTTTACATGATGAAGCCGGAAAATTATCCGAAGGCAGTCGATCCAACTTATTTTTTATCAAGCAGGGATCGCTTTACTCGGCACGCTCATCCGATATTCTACTCGGCATTTCGAGACTGCACGTTATAAAATGTGTAAAAGACCTCGGCATTCCGCTTGTGGAAAGAGATATTTATTTGGACGAACTCGACGATTTTAACGCTTGTTTCTTGTCGGGAACGTCGTTGCACTTGCTCCCGATTGCCGAGATTGACAGACATCGATATGCATCGGCGGAAAATGAGCTGTTCAAGCGTTTATCCGCCCGATTTATGGAGATGGTTGCAGAAAATTTAGATCAAACGAGGAGGCAATATGAATAGCGTAAAAGATCGATTTTTAAAATATGTGGCTTTTGATACAACTTCCGATCCGAAATCGGAGACGTGCCCTTCGACGGATAAGCAACGCCGATTGGGTGAATATTTGGTAGAAGAAATGCGCGGTATGGGTGTTGAAGAAGTGCACATGGATGAAAACGGCTATGTGTACGGCGCACTTTCGGCAAATGTCGCCGATGCAAATGTGCCGCGGTTGGCGCTCATTGCACACATGGATACCTCACCGGACATGTCGGGGACCGATGTAAAAGCCAGAATTATTTCCGATTATGACGGCGGTGAAATTGTATTGAACAGCGTGCTGGGCATTGCAATGTCCCCTAAAATGTTTCCTGCCTTGACGGCTCAAAAGGGAAAGGACTTAATCGTAACGGACGGGACAACGTTGCTCGGCGCAGACAATAAAGCAGGTATTGCAGAAATTTTGACACTTGCGGAATACCTAATTGAAAATCCGGATGTCAAACATGGTCCGATTCGCATTGCATTTACCCCGGATGAAGAAATTGGGCGCGGTGCGGACCTTTTAGACCTGAAACGATTGAATGCCGACTTTGGATACACGGTTGACGGTGGGGAGCTTGGTGAACTCGAATATGAGAACTTCAATGCCGCTTCGGTCAATATTTTGATTCATGGCACCAACATTCATCCGGGTTCCGCAAAAGGAAAAATGAAAAACGCATTGCTCATCGGCATGGAATTGCATCAGATGCTTCCCGTATTTGAAAATCCTGCTTTTACGGAAGAATATGAGGGGTTCAGCCATTTGAATGACTTTTCGGGAAGTGTCGAATCCGCGGAGATGCACTATATCGTTCGCGATCACGACCGAGAAAAGTTTGAGCAGAAGAAGGCCCTTTTTACCGAGATTGAATCGTTTTTAAATGTCAAGTACGGTGCCGGTACCGTAGAAATGAGCATTACGGATTCTTATTACAACATGAAAGAAAAAGTTTTGCCGCATTTTCATTTGATTGAGACGGCCAAACGGGCGATGGAAGAGGCGGACATTGAGCCTCTGATTGTTCCGATTCGAGGCGGCACCGATGGGGCGCGATTGTCTTACATGGGATTGCCGTGTCCGAATCTCTTTACGGGCGGACAAAATTTCCATGGCAAGTACGAATATGTAGCGGTTCAGGACATGGAAAAGACAGTGGAAGTCCTTAAAGGAATTGTAAAAGCTTATGCACAGAAGTCTTGACGGTTTGGCGGCAATTGAAGTATAATATATACAATTTGATGTGACCGGTAGGTCCGACAATGTCTGTGAAAAAGAGGAGTAGGCGGGATGCATTTCTTCAGAGAGACGAACCTTGGTTGTGAGTTCGTCGGAATGGTCTGCCGAAGGTCGCTTTTGAGACGGCGCGTTGAAAACAGTAGGCGTGCCCGGTGAGAGCCGTTAAAAACGTTTGAGAGCCGCTTCGGCGGAATAAGGGTGGTAACGCGAGCCATTCGTCCCTTTTATAGGGGGCGAATGGTTTTTTTATTTCAATAAAACTGGCTTGAGTGCCCTTTCGGCGAGCCAATACTGCAATAGAGGAGGAACAACATGCAGAGTAAGTATAACCCAAAAGATTTTGAAGATCGAATTTACGCGGAATGGTTGGCGCAAAAGAGTTTTCATGCGGTGGTCAATCCGGACAAAGAGCCGTATACCATCGTTTTGCCGCCGCCGAATATTACCGGACAGTTGCATATGGGACATGCCCTTGACCAAACGCTTCAAGACATTTTAATTCGATGGAAAAGACTCCAGGGTTATGAAGCGCTGTGGCTTCCCGGAACAGACCATGCGAGTATTGCCACGGAAGTACGCGTCCTCAAGACCATTGAAGAAAAAGAAGGACTGACAAAGGAACAACTCGGACGTGAGACATTCCTCGAGCGCGCTTGGCAGTGGCGGGATACTTACGGCAGAATCATCGTCAATCAAATGCAAAAGCTGGGGTCTTCATGCGACTGGGACCGCGAGCGTTTTACAATGGATGAAGGCTGTAATGAAGCGGTTACGGAAGTCTTTGTCAACCTCTACGAAAAGGGATTGATTTATCGCGGCAACCGCTTGATCAACTGGTGTCCGGACTGTAAGACGACTCTTTCCGATGCGGAAGTCGAACACGAAGAAAAACCGGGTCATTTTTGGCATTTGCGATACCCGATCAAGGACAGCGATGCTTTTTTGGTCATTGCGACGACGCGACCGGAAACACTGCTCGGAGATGCGGCGGTTGCCGTTAATCCGAATGATTCCAGATATACGAATTTAGTGGGCAAGACGTGTATTCTGCCGCTGGTAGGCAGGGAACTCCCGATTATTGCCGACGATTATGTCGATATGGAATTCGGAACAGGCGCCCTTAAAATTACACCGGCGCACGATCCGAATGACTTTGAAATCGGTTTGCGTCATGGATTGCCTCAGATTAACGTCATGAATGAAGATGCGACGATGAATGGGGAAGCCGGGATATATGAGGGAATGGACAGGGACGCTTGCAGAAAGCAAATTGTTAAAGACCTTGAAGCCGGTGGTTATTTGATCAAAACGGAAGACCATCCGCACAATGTCGGGACATGCTACAGATGCCATACGGTTGTTGAACCGCGCGTTTCGGAACAATGGTTCGTCACGATGAAACCGCTTGCGGAACCTGCAATTGAAGTCGTTAACACCGGTGAACTGGAGATTGTGCCGGAACGTTTTACAAAAGTCTACATGAATTGGCTTGAAAATATTCGCGACTGGTGTATTTCCAGACAGTTGTGGTGGGGACATCGCATTCCGGCTTATTATTGCCAAGACTGCGGTGAGACCGTTGTTGCCCGTTCCATGCCCGAAGTTTGTCCGAAATGCGGGGGCAGCCATTTTGAACAGGACAACGATGTTTTGGATACGTGGTTCAGCAGTGCGCTCTGGCCGTTTTCAACGCTGGGCTGGCCTGAAAAAACGCCGGAACTCGACTATTTTTATCCGACCAATGTGTTGGTAACCGGTTATGATATTATCTTCTTCTGGGTGATTCGCATGGTCTTTTCGGGTCTCGATTCCATGGGGGAATCACCGTTTAAATATGTTTTCCTCCACGGACTCGTTCGAGATGCTCAAGGCCGTAAAATGAGCAAATCACTCGGAAACGGCGTCGACCCGCTTGAAATTATCGAGCAGTACGGCGCGGATGCGCTTCGATTCATGCTCGCTACCGGAAACAGTCCGGGAAATGATTTGAAATTCCAGATCGAACGCGTTGAAGCGTCACGTAATTTTGCCAACAAACTGTGGAATGCATCGCGATTTGTCATTATGGGTCTCGAAGGGGTATCCGATTTGACTTTGAACGGTTCGGAAACGCTGACGCTTGCCGATCAATGGATTTTGTCGCAGTGCGCCGATACCATCTCGGAAGTGACGGCCTCTCTTGAAAAATTTGAGCTCGGATTGGCGGCCAATAAAATTTATGAATTTACTTGGAACAGTTATTGTGACTGGTATATTGAGCTTGCGAAAAAGCGCCTCTACGGAGAGGATGCGGAGGCAAAACATACGGTTCAAAAAGTGCTGACAACGGTTCTCAAAGAAATACTGAGATTGCTTCATCCGTTTATGCCGTTTATTACGGAAGAAATTTGGGGCTTCATTCCTGAAACGGAAGGGTTGCTTGTCACCGATAAATGGCCGACCGCCAAAGCAGAATGGCACAATGCGGAATCGGAAGAAAAAATGGAGCTGATTATGGAAGCCATTCGAAGCCTGCGTAATGTCAGAGCGGAAATGGATGTCGTTCCGTCCAAGAAGGCAAAATGCTTTGTTGTGGCAAGTGATGCAACCGTCGGCGCATTGCTCATCGACCAAAGTGAATATTTGATG
>JASUTA010000149.1 GCA_030445805.1 Clostridiales bacterium | reverse complement strand
AGGCTCAAACATAATAATGGAGCAGGATTGCAAGGAATCCTACCCCAACTATTGACAAAGAACCTCTCTAATAGTTCTCTACCCATTCTCTCATAACTTACACACGCACCGGTTTCAACCGGTTATAATATTTTAGGAGGCCCTCCATGAAGTTATTTGTCTACAACATGCGCCCTTTTGACGAAAAGGCCTATTTTCAAGCGTTTTCTTCTCAATTCAATATTTCTTGTGAGTCGACCGCAGAAACGCCCTCGCTTGAAACGGTACACCTTGCCAAAGGCTATGATGCCATCAGCATTGTGCCTTCAAAGATGAATGCGCCGTTGATTGACGCTTTTTATGCCATCGGCGTTCGACTGATCACCACGCGTTCCATCGGTTATGAACACATTGACATTGCACATGCCGAAAAAATCGGCATGCATGTAAGCAACGTCGCCTACGCGCCGGAAAGTGTTGCCGATTATGCCATCATGCTCATGATGATGAGCCTCCGCCGCATGCCGCATATTCTCTCCGCCATGCGGCATCAAAACTTTGCGCTGCGCGGAAAAATAGGCCGTGATCTTTCACAGTGTACCATCGGCATCATCGGCGGCGGACAAATCGGCCGAACCGTTCTCCGTCACTTAAGCGGCTTTGGTGCCCGTCTGCTCGTTTATGGCCGGCATCCCGATGAAACCGTCGCACAATATGCATCCTATGTTGCCTTAGATACCCTGCTGTCGGAAAGTGACGTGATCTCGCTTCACGTCCAAATGACACCTGAAAATCACCACTTGATCGATGCCGGCGCCATTGAAAAAATGAAACCGGGTGTTGTCCTCATCAACACGGCAAGAGGCGCCCTCATTGATACAACCGCGCTTATCTCCGGTCTCGAATCCGGAAAAATCGGCGCCGCCGCACTGGATGTCCTCGAAAATGAAAACCGCATCTATTTTAAAGACAGGAGCGGCGAATGTCTAAACGATCGTGATTACCTCGTGCTCAGCGGTTATCCCAATGTGATCTTGTCTTCACATGTGGCCTTTTACACGGACAAAGCGATTTCGGATATGGCGGAAAGTACTTTTAAAAGCCTCCTCGCCTATGCAGTCGGTGAAGACAATCCCCTTGAAATCACACGTATCTAACCGCTTTCTTCCACTGTTTTCAAACCGATTATGCCTTCCGGAAAAATGAACAAAAACCTTAATCATTGTGAACTTTTTTGAAACAAATCAAAATGACTGTTTAAATTTTTACTTCGGGTGTAGAAATAGTTATAGAAACTCACCCCCCTATGTAGGGGGTAAAAATATTCGGTTACATGATTAAGGAGGTCTCACATGTCAAACGTTACTCTTAAAAATTTTTTTGATGATGAATATCAATTGCTTATCGACGGCGAATGGACAAAAGGTTCCGCCGGAAAAACACTTGAAAGTCGCAATCCATCCAATGGGGAATACCTTTCAAAATTTATTGACGCCACCGCGGAAGATGTTGACGCAGCTGTTGCCGCAGCAACAAAAGCTTTTGAAACTTGGAGTCAAACCACCATTCAGCAACGCAGTGAACTGCTTTTAAAAATTGCAGATCTCATCGACGAAAATACAGATCGACTGGCAACCGTTGAAACTTATGACAACGGCAAACCGCTCAGAGAAACAAAAGCCGTTGACGTTCCTTTGGCTTCGGATCACTTCAGATACTTTGCAGGGGTCATTCGGGCAGAAGAAGGCAGTGTGGCCCTCATCGATCAAGACACATGGAGCTTGGTTATCAAAGAACCGATCGGCGTCGTCGGACAAATTATTCCTTGGAACTTCCCGTTGCTTATGGCAGCATGGAAACTTGCGCCCGCACTGGCAACCGGTAATACCATCGTCATTCACCCGTCTTCATCAACATCACTCAGCATGCTGGAATTCGGTAAATTATTGAATCAAGTCTTGCCGAAAGGTGTCGTCAATATTATCACCGGTAAAGGCTCCGTTTCAGGTGAATATATGCTGCACCATGAAGGATTCAACAAACTGGCGTTTACCGGCTCCACCGAAGTCGGATACAAAGTTGCAAAAGCCGCCGCAGATAAATTGATTCCGGCAACCCTTGAACTCGGCGGAAAATCAGCCAATATATTCTTCGATGACATGGATATTGACCAAGCCCTTGAAGGCGCTCAACTCGGTATACTCTTCAATCAAGGTCAAGTTTGCTGTGCCGGGTCGAGAATCTTTGTTCAAGAAGGCATCTATGACAAATTCATCGCCGGACTCAAAAAAGCCTTTGAAGATGTCAAAGTCGGTATGCCTTGGGAAGACGGCGTTCAAATGGGCGCTCAAGTCAACCAATCGCAACTCAATAAAATTCTGGATTACGTTCGAATCGGAAAAGAAGAAGGTGCCGAAGTTCTTGCCGGCGGCGTCCAATTGACGGACGGCGAACTCGGAAAAGGCGTCTTTATGGCTCCTACACTCATGGGCAATGCGACCAACGACATGAGAATTTCACAAGAAGAAATCTTCGGACCGGTTGCAACCGTCATTAAATTTAAAACAGAAGAAGACGTTATCAAAATGGCCAATGATTCCGAATACGGACTCGGCGGCGGTGTTTGGACACGTGATCTCAACCGTGCCCTCAGGGTTTCAAAAGCCATTCGCACAGGCCGCGTTTGGGTCAACACATACAATCAAATCCCGGCCGGCGCACCGTTTGGCGGCTACAAAAAATCCGGAATCGGCCGCGAAACCGACAAATCCATTTTGGAAGCGTACACACAAACCAAAAATATTTTTATCAGTACCAAAGAAAGCAAACTCGGGCTTTACTAAACCCCTTAGCCATGGGGCATCCTTATAGTTTAACCGAAAAGACACCTCGAAAAATCGAGGTGTCTTTTTTATTGCTTGCGTTTTCCTATTCTCTTATTTGTTGAATCCTTAGACGTTTAGGTGTTTAGGCGCTTACTCGTCCTCAGTTTCAAATTGACTGCTGTGCTTTTCAAAGAAATCGAAACGTGGCGGGATTTCCGTAATTTTGTGCACTTCAGGGTCTGCCATAAGAGCCTGAATCGGATCGAAAATATGGTCCCAAGACCAAATAGAATCTTCTAAATTCAAATACGATTTAGCGTATTCGCTGGATTTCGGAACGATCGGGTGAAGGAGTGTAAGCGTCGCTTTCACGCCGTAGAACGCATCCGCCAGAACTTGAAGTCTGAGCGCATCGTCTTCTGCCGTGTCGGCTTTTTTCATTTCCCGTGCCCAGTACTTGCTCAAGCCGCGAATTAAGCTGTCCAGCGTATAGATGACACGGTGAAATTCCTGTCTCGCCATATTGCTTTCGTATTCCAAAATTCCCTTCTCAACGAGTTCAAGAACTTCCTCCGAAACGGCTAGGTCAGGCACTTTTGCCTCATTGTATTTTTGAGCCGTATAGAAGCAAGACCGCATCAACCGATTGAAAACATTGGTCAACAAATTGCCGTCTTTCAAAACCGCATCTTGCTCGGACTTATCTGCCGACGGGTCAAAAACCTGAGGATTGAAACTCACGCTTTTCTTTGAAAGTCCCAAACTCAAAAAATGCATTCTGAGATCGTCTTTTGTATAATAATTCAGCAGTTCATCTGCCATCGGCGGCTTAATCGCGCCGGAACTGCTGGCCTTTGCATCCAAGAAAAGCAAATGGCAGTTGGCTACCAGTTGCGGGAAATTGATTTCATTTGCCGCACCGGCATCTTCGGGACCGTGCCCCAAATAAGCCATCAACATCGCCATCTCGGCAATGCCGTAAAAATAGATGTTGTCTTCGCCGATGAATTGGTAGACTTTCGCTTCCTCGCTAAGCCACCACTTCCGCCATTCGGCAGGATCTTTTCCGATGGACTCGAGGTACGTTTTTGTGAATGAAATCGGTGCCCAAAGCGATTCCGGCCAAACCCAAAATGTCAAATCGTCCAGCCCATCTGTGTTCGGCACCGGAACGCCCCATTCCACATTTCCCGAAAGTCTGAACGGCACGAGTGTTTTCCCCGTTCTATAGCGGATACCGGCACCGTCGAGTTGAGCCCGAGCCTTATCCCGATCTTCAAGGTGCGCGAATTCATAAGTCACAGACGGCTTTTTCGGTTCGTCGATCAAAGTCGCCCCTTCAAAGACAATGCCGTCCTCTTCAACTTTTTCCTGTTCTTTGCGTGTCACGTAAATGGCCGGTTTCTTCAAAAATTCATCCGTAATATTGAGGACGAGCGGACGCACTTTACGTTCTTGACGCATAAGTGTCACCATCTCTTCCAAGCGTTCCGTATACTCATCCAAAACAAAGTACCAGTTTTCGACGGCGCGCAGTTCCGGTTTTTCGTTGGACAGCGTGCTCACCGGATCGATGAGTTCACTCGGCATGTATTGATGCCCAAGCGAGCATTCATCCGCATAGCCCTTATCTGATTGACAGCCTTCAAACGGGCACTTCCCAACCACTTGGCGGCCATTCAGGAAAACCTGCTCTTTTGGATCATAAAATTGAAGCGTCGAAAGTTTTTTCAGATACCCGCCCTCATACAGCGATTTAAACAACGCTTCCGATACCGCTTTATGAACTTCCCCGCTTCTGCCGAATGCCGATGAGGCATACAAACTCGGCTCAACATCGTATTTTGCAAGCACTTCTTTTTGAAGGGTATGGAAATGATAGACATAGTCCTCTAAAGAGTCAATATGTGCGTGTTCGGCCCGTTTTTGATCCGAAAAATTCTTATAGCTGGCAATGATCGGCGAACCGTAGCAATCCGTTCCCGAAACAAAAATGACATTGTCTTTTCCGATGCGATCTTTCAAAAACCGCGCATATGTGTCCGCATGAATAAAGACGCCTCCAACGTGTCCGAAGTGGAGGGATTTGTTGCCATAAGGCATTCCCGCAGTGATAATCGCGCGGCTTGGGAATGTCGGTCTCGGCCGTTTGTTTTGATTTTTCATCATACAATCTCCTTAACACCTGATTTTTTCAAATGACCGGCGACCGGATGAATCGCCTGTCCGTGTATTCCGGCGGAAGGTGCCGAAAATGGGTTCATAAAAAATGGGTTCATAAAATAAAAAAGCCCCTGCAAAGCCAAATGACTGCAGGGGCGACTATATTCGTATCGCGGTACCACCCTAATTGTTTACTCAACACGATAACGCGCGTACGCGTCGCCATATCAAACGACAACTCCGATTTTTCGAAATTTCACGTCATCCACAGCGCAGCTCCGAGTCTTGGTTCATGCAAGCGGTATTTTTCCCTCTCTCAGCCCTCGAGGGATTCTCTGTCAATCCGTCTTTACACTACTCTTCTCTTCTCAGCCTTTAGACTAACTTGTAAAATGCAATTTAGTTGTAACAATTATACGTTTTATACAACCCCTTGTCAATTTAAATTCCCGTTTCTTCGACTATTGGCTTTTCCCGTGAAAATGGTATAATAAGCACAGAAATTTAAAAGCGAGGTTTACGAATATGGGCTTTAGGCTCGAGAAATGCGTCAGCTACATCACTGAAAATTCCATCAAGAAAATTTCAGAGACATTCGGAAAGCGTCTGGAAAGCAAAAACGTTACCCGTATCCAGTGGATTGCGCTCTATTATTTAAATACCTACAGTACAATCAGTCAAAAAGACTTGGCCGAATGCATGTACATCACCGACTCCTCCGTCGCCCGATTACTGGATCGAATGAATCGCGACGGACTGATTGAGCGCGTCAAAAGTGAAGAAGACCGACGCATCACCTACGTCAAACTCACGGAAAAAGGACAAGCGCTCATCAATGAGATCTTACCGGAAGGAGAAGCTTTCAGCAACCAATTGCTCGAAGGTCTTACGGAAGAAGAACTCAACATCTTTGAAAAAGTCATTCATAAAATGGTCGAAAACGTCGTAAAATAGAAATCATGAAATAAAATTTAAATATGCAAACACGCATTAAACCGCCACGGTTCCTTTCTGCCGGCGGTTTTTTTATGCCCTGATTCCAGCCGAATACGCAATGAATTTTGGTGAATCCTTGACAAAGTCAAAAATGTTTGCTATATTAATAATTGCTATAGCAAATGTTGGCATGGCAAATATAAAAACATCAATTGGGAGGAATAAAATTATGGCT
>JASUTA010000013.1 GCA_030445805.1 Clostridiales bacterium | reverse complement strand
CTGAAATTTTAATTTGCAGATTCGTTAATCCCGAAAGTGATGCAATATATGAACCCGATAAAATGTTGCCGATTTCCTGCAATGCCGAAACGGTAAATTCATCAAATTCGGCATTTTCCCTCGGCATCAGCAGGTTGACCAAATTGATCGCAGAGGTTTGATCCAGTACAAACATGATGCTCCCGGTCATATCGCCTTCTATTTTGAAAAAAATACCGCAGACTACATTTTCGGCGCCGCCCAAAAGTTCAGGCACCTCATCAAAATCCAGAAGTTGAACGACGGGAACTTTCATGTCTATTTTTTTGTCAATCATTTTCGCCAGTGACGTCGCGGCATTCCCGGCACCTATATTGCCGATTTCCCGCAAAACATCAATGACAATGCCATTATTCATCTTATCAAACTGATTGTCCATACTGCACTCCTATTCATTATGTTGCTCTAGATTGAGTACCTTATACAAATCAATCAACATGATGATTCGGCCGTTTTTCTTGCCGATATTTTTGACAAATTCATTGCTGCCGTCTTTGCGCACATTTGGTGAAGCGTCAATATCTTCATCATAAATTTGCAGCACTTCCGACGAGGCATCCACGAGCATCCCAATCTTCAATTCATCTAAATTGACGATGATAATTCTGGCTTCGTCAGTCGTTTGAGTGGATTCAAATCCGAATCGGTTTCTTAAATCAACCACCGGAACAATAATACCGCGAAGATTGATAACCCCTTTTACATAACTTGGCGTATAGGGAATGCGCGTAATCGGCAACACTTTTTCAATATTTTCAACATTTTGAATATTAATGCCATAGTATTCTTGCTTTAATCTAAACGTTACGAATTCTTTTAATTCATTCATCTCACACACCTCGCATTAGAATAATTGGTTCGGATCAACGATCAGTGCAACACTGCCGTTACCGAGGATAGTTGCACCTGCAATGGCCTTAATGCCGGTGAGATATTTGCCGAGTGATTTGATGACGATTTCCTGTTGTCCGATCAGGCTGTCCACAACGAGGCCCGCTTCGACATCTCCTTTTTTCACGATAACGACGATCAATTCATCCAGCGGTTCTTCATCGCATTCAATTTCAAGAACTTCTTTCATACGGATAATCGGAAGTGTCTTGTTTCGATAAAGGACAACTTCCTGATCTTGTACCATCGTAATTTTTCCGGTTTCGATGGTTGTAATTTCTTTGATATTGTTCAGAGGAATTGCAAATTTTTCTTCATTGAGATTAACCATCAATGCTTGAATAATGGCAAGCGTCAACGGCAAACGAATGATAAACTTGCTGCCTTGCCCCAAATTGGAAACCACTTCAACCGTTCCGTTGATGGCTTCAATTTTAGATTTTACAACATCGAGACCGACACCGCGTCCGGAAAGATCCGTTACTTTATCTACAGTGCTGAATCCGGCCTTAAAGAGCAGATTAATGAGTTCTTTATCTGTCATCAACTCCGCTTCATCAACCGTAATCAGTTTTTTCTCAAGTGCTTTTTTCTTGATGATTTCAGGATTAATTCCCTTTCCGTCATCCTCAACTTCGATGACAACTGTATTGCCGTCAGGATAAGCTCTGAGTGCCACGAAGCCCATTTCATCCTTACCGGATTTTTCGCGTTCTTCAGGCGATTCAATGCCGTGATCCAAAGAGTTTCGAATCAAGTGAATCAGCGGGTCACCGATTTCATCAATAACCGTTCGGTCAACTTCCGTTTCCTCACCGGACATGAACAATTTGATATTCTTTCCGAGGTCTTTTGAAAGGTCACGAACAAGGCGCGGGAATCGATTGAAGGTTCTCTCTACCGGAACCATACGGACTTTCATAACGGCATCATGAAGGCTTGTCGTAATGCGCTCCAAATATTCAATGGCTTCATTCATATTGTTGCGATTATTTTGGTCAAACCCTTTGCTCGTCGTCGTATCAAGGTCTTCGAGACGCGTTTTTATAATGATGAGCTCACTGACGAGGTTCATCAGATTGTCCAGTCTTCCGATTTCAACGCGAACGGTTTTAGAAGTTTTCGCTTTTTCAGCCGTTTTCGAAGCGGCAGAATCTTCTTTTTGCTTTGATTCCACTTCTTTGGATTCGACTTTTTCAAGTTCCACTTCAACGTCTTTTTGAGGTGTTTTTGAAACTGTCAAGACATCTTCGGTCAACGGTTGGACCAGTACGTCTTTGATTTCTGAAATATGCATCAATTCATTTTTGCAATAATTGGCTTCTAATTTCGTAAAATAAAGCAGTTCAAAAGAATCGTCAAACTTTTCGTCTTCAATTTCTTCTGCAATCGGATATGATTTTATAATTTCACCAAAGCGCTCCAGTGTGTTGAATACAATAAACGAACGCGCCGCTTTCAGCATACACCCTTCATCCAGAGTAACGCGAATTAAGAAAGGATTGACTTCTTGTTCAAAGGCATGTCGTAAGACATCTTCGATATCATTTAATGAGATGTGAAATTCAGAAGAGGATTCATCGGCAGAGGACACTTTTGCTTCTACTTTCGCTTCCGTTTTTGTCGGCTTTCCGGATGCGGCTGCAATGCCGTCCACACTCTTTGTTTCTGCGATAACAGCCAATTTTCGAACCAATTCCGAAGAATCCAGATCGCCCTCTTTCCCCGTTTTTTCAAGGTGATCTATGTATTCTTCGAGTGCATCAAAGCATTCAAAAAGAATGTCTATGATTTGGCTGTTGACTTTTAAAGCCCCATTGCGAACCAGGTCCAAGACATTTTCCATCTTATGGGTCAAATCGGCAACTTTTGTAAAGCCCATTGTTCCGGACATGCCCTTCAACGTATGCGCAATGCGGAAAATTTCACCCAAGTGTGACAAATTATCCGCATCATTTTCGAGTTCTAGCAGGATCTCGTTCATTGTCTGCAAATGTTCTTTCGACTCATCAATAAATATTTCTAGATATTGGCTCATATCCATATGCACTACACCTCCATGGCTTTCACAATCTCATTTGCTATATTTGAAAGGCTGACAACTTTATCTACGGCACCCAGTTTAACAGCCGACTTCGGCATACCGTAAACGACGCAGCTCTCTTCATCTTGAGCGATGACGTAACCGTTCTGTTCTTTTAGTTTTTTCATACCCTCTGCACCATCTGCCCCCATTCCCGTCATGATGACCCCGATGACATTCGGATCGTGTAAATCCGCAATGGAGTACATCATTGCATCAACGGAAGGCTTATGGCCGGTAACGCGCTCGCCATTATCTAATTCTATCACAAATTGTCCGTTATGTTTAGTCACTTTTAAATGACTGTCCCCAGGAGCAATATAAGCCCATCCGGCTTTCAATACATCTCCCTGTTCAGCTTCTTTAACATGAACGTGACTCAATGCATTCAGTCGTTCTGCAAGCGACTTTGTAAATCCCGGCGGCATGTGCTGAACGACGACAATACTGGCGTCAATATCCTCCGGAATGAGCGGAATCACATCTTGGAGCGCTCTCGGTCCGCCGGTCGAAGTGCCTATGGCAATAATTTTCTTAAACCGTGCGCTTCCCTGCTCTGCTTTAACAATCGATTTTACAGTTGAAACAGGCTTTTCAATCGGCTTTTGTACAGGCACAGGCGGGCTTGAAGGCCTCACTTTTGTGCGACTGGCAATCCGTATTTTCATCAAAAGCTCGTCTTTAAGTTCAGGTGCGGAAACCTTCAAAAGCGAAGACGGTTTCGGCACAAAATCAACCGCACCGTAGTCCAACGCTTTTAATGTTTCATGGGCGCCCTGTTGCGTTAAACTGCTCAACATGATCACCGGAATCGGGTTTTCGGCGACAAGATGCTTCAACGCCGAAAGTCCATCCATAATAGGCATTTCGACATCAAGCGTCACGACATCCGGATGAAGTACTTTCACCATCTCGATGGCTTCCTTCCCGTTTTTAGCCGTGCCCACAACCGTCATGTCTTCCGAAGAAGCAATCATATCGGAAATCACTTTTCGCATAAAGGCGGAATCGTCTACTACCAATACTTTAATATTCATTCTACATCAGACCCTTTTTAATCAAATTTCGTTCAATTTCAAAGACATAAGAAACAATTTTAGATTGTGTTACAGAATCCAGTTCTAGGAATTTAATACCCAATTCATAGCGCCTATCATCTTTTTTCTCGCATCTTGAAATTTCTCCTGAAAATTCGACCCAGTCCTCCCTGAGCTTAAAGGCTCCTTTGACCGGTGTCTCCAAGTCCATTTGTTCCGAAAAAACGGCTCTGAGACCGCCACCGCTGAGATCCAACGTTTCAAATCGGCGACGCTCTTCAATTTCCTCTTCGATATAGACATCACTTTCTCTCGAAAATTGCCGTTTGAGTTTTGCCCGCTGTGATTCAATTTCGTCTTTAGAAAGTTGTTTTTTTGAAATAAAATGTCCTTCTGACTGGAAATTGACGCGATAAAATTTTCTGCGTTGAACGCGTTTGATATCGGAAATTAATTGGACGCGAATACTCGGCAAATGATCGTACTCACAGCGCTCAATCAGTGTTGCCTTGAACAAAAACATGCCCACATTTTCAATGTAAAACCGGAAATAATATTCAAACCGTCGGTGCATCGGATAATAGGCCCCTTGATAAATTGGGTTAGATATAATGATTTGAGTATCCGATGTCACTTCGTAGACAAAAGCATGCAATGTCAGGGATTGATTATTATCCTGAAAAATCATGATGTCCAACGAATCGGCGATATTTAAAAATTTTGTAAATCCTTCCATACATCCGTCCTCAAATTTTATTGATGAGCTTATTTAAGAATGCCCTAAAATTGTGATTGCTTTTGACGTACTTGTTGTTATTCTCTAAATTATAAGCAATGTTTTCAATGCCCTTACTCGCAATTGCCCTCGGGTATGCCTCCAAAAGCGGCAACTGCTTTCGAACCGCTTTTTTCAAATTGCTGTCTTCAAAAATATACCCTAAATTTTCAACATCTTTATCTAAAAACTTCTGTACCGCCTGCTCAAGCTTGTTGAAGACCTCGTCTCCTTCTTCGTTGCTCTCCACGCGGTTTATAATCAGCTTAATGCGCTTGCGGTCGTCTTTGATAATGTTTTTAATGAGCGCATAGGCATCCGTAATCGATGTCGGGTCAGGTGTAATCACAACGATGACGTCCGATGCCGCATCCACAAAGGAAAGTACAGATTTGCTGAGCCCCGCTCCGGTGTCGATCAGGATATAATCGGAGACATCGTTAAAATACGTTAACGTATGAATCAGTTTTTCGAGTTCGTCCTGTGAGAGGTCAATCAGATCCATAATGCCGGAGCCGCCTGAAATAATATTAATGCCATAGGGTCCTTCAGCAATGCACTCCTGTACCGGAACATCTTCTTTTAAGACATGGAACAAATTATACTTAGGGACAATTCCGAATAACACATCCACATTGGCAAGACCAAGATCCGCATCAATAATGGTGACGCGCTTCCCCATTTTCCCGAGCGCAATCCCCAAGTTCACAGTGAAATTCGTCTTACCGACGCCCCCTTTTCCACTGGATATGGTTAATATTCTGGCGTCAGAAGCTTCATTTTTCGTTTCTGTAATAATGCTTCTGAGCTTTTGAGCTTGATCCATAACAACCCCCAAAATACGGTCATTTTTTTTCTTCAAAAATGTAGTGAATGATTTTCTCTTTATCGGCTACTTCAATGTCGTCCGGTACACTTTGCCCAATCGTAAAATAAGAAAGTGATTTTCCCGTTATAACACGCATATTTAAAATGTTGCCGTATGAAGTGGATTCATCCAGTTTCGTAAACAAAAGTCGATAATCGTCCAAAAATTGATAGGAGTCGATAATGCTCTTTAAGTTTTTCGTATCCGTCGTCAAACTCATGACGAGAAAAACAGTCGCTGCCGGCAAATGCTGAATCAATTCGTCGTAATCCGATTTGAGTTCTTTACTCTTATGGCTGCGCCCGGCGGTATCAATTAAAATGTAGTCCTTATCTTTAAATCGATTAATCGCATCCGATAGTTCGCTGGCTTCATAGATGACTTCAAGCGGGATACCGAGAATTTCACTGTACGTCTTAAGTTGTTCTACCGCAGCAATCCGGTAGGTGTCCGCCGTAATCAGCCCTATTTTTTTGTTTTCAACAAGTGAAAGCCGTGCTGCGATTTTTGCGAGTGTCGTCGTCTTACCGACCCCGGTTGGCCCGAGGAACATATAAATGTTTGGATGAGATGCCGAATCGGTATCAATGGTCTTTATTTCCCCTAAATATTCCCTTGCAATCACTTTAATGGCATTTATAACCGCTTCATGATTCTTATCGCTAATGCTGATTTGCCGTTGTACAATTTCAAGAATTTTTTTTGCGATGGATTCCTGAATGCCGAGTTCCATTAACATTTGAATGTATTTTTTGTCCGGTGATTCAGTGATTTCACGGGATGCTTCCGCTTCGAGAATCGGTCTCAACTGATTGCGCTCAATCCCTTCTACTTTCTGAATCAACGTGGCAACCATGTCCTTCAGAGCGGCAATTTCTTCCCTCTCTTTAACGGTACCGGTCGTCGGTGCCGTTTCCGGTTTCGGTTGCGGTTCTTCAATCGGCGGCTTCAAAGGCGTTTTTGTGCTTCTGGCCGGCTCGTCCACTGCCGCAACCACTTCGAGCATCGGTTTCTTAAATAACTTAAAGAATCCTCCGTTCTTAATGCGCCGCGTATTTAAAATAATGGCGTCCATGCCGAGATCACTTTTTATTTTTATCATCGCCTCGTTCATATCTTTGACGATATACCGCTTTACTTTCATTAAATTTTCACCATCCCAGCAGATTGTATATCAATATTGGATTCTATTTCATTATACGATAAAACGATTAAATCGGGTATGGATTGTTCAGAGATTCTTTTAAAATAAAAACGAACAATCGGTGCGGTTACAACAATCGCCTGCTCGCCCATCTTCAAAAGCTTGTGAATTTCCTCAGAAAGACTTGCAAGTATCGTCTGCGTCGTCATGGGATCGAGTGACAAATACGTCCCGTTTTCATTTTGCTCAATGGCTTCCATCATGCGGTTTTCAAGCTTTTGGTCAAGTGTTACAACCTTTGCCTGACCAAACGGGAAATAGGCTTTTGAAATTTGCTTTGAAAGACGCTGCCTGACATATTCCGTCAATATGTTGACGTCTCGGGTCGTCCGCGCATTATCGGCAAGCGTTTCCAAAATAGTCGTTAAATTTCGGATAGAGACCCCTTCCTTTAACAAATTGCCCAGCACTTTTTGAATTTCGCCGTAGCTCATCAGATTGGGAATCAACTCTCCGATCAGTGTCGCATTCCCCTCTTTGATATTTTCAATCAACTGTTTGACATCTTCCCGGCTTAACAATTCATGGCTGTTTTTCTTGATGACTTCCGTCAAATGTGTGGAAATAACCGAAGACGGGTCAACCACCGTGTATCCGAGTAATTCCGCTTTTTCGCGAAGATCGGCCTTAATCCATTTCGCCGGGAGTCCGAAAGCGGGTTCCACCGTGTCAATCCCTTCGATTTCCCCTTCCACAGAACCCGGGCTCATCGCCAGATAGTGATCGAATACAATACTTCCCATTGCAATATCATTTCCCTTTATTTTGATCAAGTACTGATTGGAATCCAACTGAATATTGTCGCGAAGTCGAATCATAGGTACGACGACGCCGAGCTCCAGTGCAATTTGTCTTCGAATCATAACGAGACGGTCAAAAAGGTCACCACCCTGATTGGGGTCGGCAAGCGGAATAATACCGTATCCAAACTCCAGTTCAATCGGATCCACTTGAAGAAGCGGCATAATATTTTCAGGCTTACGAATGCTGTCCTTTTCGGGAGCGGGCTTGCTCTCCTCCGCAAGCGCGGCGGCTTCTTGCTTTTTTTTACGGTCCATTGACCGATATCCGCCGAATAATAAAATCGCACCCAACACCAAAAATGGGATTTTAGGCAAAGGGGTAACCGCACCCAAAAAGATCAAGACGGCTCCTACTATAAACAAAACGACATTTTGCGAGAGAAGCTGTGTCACTACATCCCTGCCCAGGCTTGCATCCGAAGCCGCCCGTGTAACGACGATACCGGTCGATACGGAAATCATCAGTGCCGGGAGTTGGCTGACCAACCCGTCGCCTACCGTCAAAAGTGTAAACCGCTGAATGGCCTCCGTCAAAGTCATTCCCATCATGAATGAACCGAGTAAAAATCCGGCGATAATATTAATCATAGTAATCAAAATACCGGCAATGGCATCCCCTTTTACGAACTTACTGGCACCATCCATCGCCCCGTAAAAATCCGCTTCTCTTTGAATCTTTTGCCGCCTTTTTTTCGCTTCATTTTCATTGATAAGACCGGAATTCAAGTCTGCATCAATGGCCATCTGCTTTCCTGGCATCGCATCGAGTGTAAAGCGCGCCGCAACTTCCGAAACGCGCTCGGAACCCTTGATGATAACCAAAAACTGAATGATGACAATGATAATAAAGACGATAAATCCGACGATGGCATTGCCCCCGACGACAAAGGAACCGAATGTTGAAATAACCTGTCCGGCTTCACCATAACTCAAAATGCTAACAGTCGTTCGTATATTCAGCGCAAGCCGAAAAAGTGTGGTAATCAACAAAATCGACGGAAACACACTGAATTCCAGCGGTTCTTTGACAAACATGGAAATCATGAGAATCGTCAGTGCCAAAGAAATATTGAGTGCAAGAAAGAAATCCAGCCACCCCAGCGGTACCGGAATAATGATAAGCAATATAATGACAATGACCAGTAAAGCAACAAAAATATCGCTGAAACGCATTCAATCCTCCTAAGCATCCTTCTTCAATGTATAGACATAAGCGAGCACTTCCGCGACCGCTTCATATAATTCTTGAGGGATAAACGCCCCGATTTTCACATCTTTATAAAGAGTCTGTGCCAGGGGTTTGTTTTCCACAATCGGCACCTCATTTTCCGTTGCAACGGCCTTGATATTTTGAGCCACGAGATCCTGACCTTTTGCAACGACTACAGGAGCATCTCCCACAGAGGCATCGTATTTTAAAGCCACCGCAAAATGCGTCGGGTTCGTAATGACGACATCCGCTTTAGGCACTTCCTGCATCATCCGGCTCATCGCCATCTGTCGCTGTTTTTGTTTGATTCTGGACTTGAGCTGCGGATCTCCTTCGCTCTGTTTGTATTCATCCTTGATTTCCTGTTTGGTCATCATCAAATCTTTATTGTTCTTCCAACGCTTAAAAGCAAAATCAAAAATCGCTATCACAAATAGAAAAAGCGCACTTCTGAGAATCATGCCGAAGACCAATGACCACAGGACTTGAATGGTCTGTCCGATCCCCAATTCAAGTGTTGTAATCAGCTCAAAGAGGTGGTCCTGCAAATATGTAAATGAGATATAGACAATAAAGATCGCCTTGAGCACCGATTTGAGCAATTCTACCAATGCACGCGAAGAAAACATGTTTTTAAAACCTTTTGCAGGATTAATTTTTTCAAGTTTGGGTTTAATCGTCTCCGTCGTAAACAGGAATCCCACTTGAATATAAGACATCAACACGCCGGATACGAGTGCCACTCCGAGCGCAGGCAATGACATTTTCAAAATAAACAAAAGCGTCTCGTTGAGAAAAGCCTGTACCCCTGCCGTGGTAAAAAACTGATCTGTTTCATCGATCAAATTCATGCACAGGTAATAAAAGTTAAACACTTCCGAGACAATATAACCGCTGAACGCGTAGAACGCCACAAATACCGTCAACAATGCAACGGCACTGCTGAGCTCTTTGGATTGAACCACCTGCCCTTTATTCCGGGCATCGCGGATTTTTTTACTCGTAGGCTGTTCCGTTTTTTCTTCGGAAAACAACTGCAGATCAAAATAGAGAATCATCTTTCTACCAACCTATGAAAAAAGTTGAAAAAACCGCATGAAATAATAAAACCCGTCCCCGAGAATATTGCTGAAAATTTCATATAGATAAGGCATCAAAATAATAAACAGCAAAAATCCGAAAAAAATCTTGAACGGCATTCCCAATATAAAAACATTCATTCCGGGCATCGCTTTTGATAACATGCCCAGAACAAAATTTGAGATCATAATGGTAATGACAAAAGGTGCCGCAATTTGAAATCCCAAAACAAAGGACTCTGAAACCAGATCACCTAAAATCGGAAACGAAATGACGCCGAAAAAGTCGGTTCCCAGACGAATGCGCTCAAAAGAAGTGACCAAAGCGACGATCACCTCATGATGCAAGTTCAGCTGTAGGAAAATCAGCGTCGCAAAAATATAAAACAAGTTAGCGGTAATCGGAATTTGAGATTCATCCAGAGGGTTGACAACGTTGACCATGGCAAACCCCAAGTCGCGGTCGATCAAATCCCCGGCAAAATAAATAAAATTGAAATAGAGCGTCAATATCAGCCCCATAAACATACCGATAATCAACTCATTGATAAAAAGAGCCGCAAAACTAAAAAAGGTGCTGAGATCATAGAGCACACTTCGATCGACCAAAGGAAAAATAATGAGCGTGAGAAAAAAAGTAAGCCCGATACGAAACTGAACCGGGTAGTTGCGGCTGCCGAAAATAGGTGCCGTAAAAATCAGTCCGCCGATTCGAGCCCCCACAAGCAACATATCCAAAAGCGGGACGGCAACAAGCATATTTTCCCCCTAGTATATGATGACATCAATCAAGCTGAAAACGCCGTTGGTGTACTCAACAAGTGTGTTGATAAACCATGACCCCACGAGAATCATGATCAAAAAAACAACAATAATCTTCGGGACAAAAGCAAGCGTCGCCTCTTGGATTTGAGTCGTCGCCTGAAAAATTGCAATGATTAAGCCGACGAGCAACCCGCTTAAAAGCATCGGTGCCGACAAAACCAAAATGGTCTTTATGGATTCTGTAAATAGATCAATAATCATCGATTCTGTCATGTCACGCCTCCCGATTACCTGACGCTCAGAATGAGTTTTTCAATAATAAGATGCCAACCGTCCACCATAATAAAGAGCAACACTTTAATCGGCAATGAAATCATAACCGGCGGAAGCATCATCATCCCCAGTGCCATCAGAGTAGACGACACAATCATATCCACTACAATAAACGGCACAAAGATGAGAAAACCGATTTCAAAACTCAATTTGAGCTCACTCAAAATAAAAGCCGGGACGAGGACAGACATGGGAATCGTGCTGTTCGAATCGACCGTATCAATATTGGCCATATCCAAAAAAAGCGCTAAATCCTTTGATCTGACTTGTCTCAGCATGAAGTCGTGAAAGGGTTCGGAAGCGCGGTCAATCGCCTCTTCTACCGTCAAATTGCCCTCTTGAAGAGGAACATAGGCATTATCGTAAGCATCGGCAAATACCGGCTGCATAATAAAAAACGTCAAAAAAAGCGCCAATCCAATCAACGTTTGGTTTGGCGGCGTCGATTGCAAAGACAATGCACGTCTGACAAAACCGAAGACAATGATGATGCGCGTAAAGCAAGTCATCATAATCAAAATGGATGGCGCAATCGCCAGCACCGTCAAGAGCAAAATAATCTGAATGCTGTTGGCGACCTGAACCGTACCGTCTCCACCGTCCACTGTGATATTTATATCCGGAATGTTGATCGTCGTTGCCGCAAATGCGCCGGATGTAAAAGAAAGCATCACTAATGCCAGCAGCGATAAAAAAGCCGCTTTTTTGATTCCCCCAAAATTATTCATTCTTCGTGTCCTTGTCGCTTGTCTTTTGATGATTAAGGGCCGTTTTCAATCGATCTAAAAAATCGGGTTCTGAAACCGCATCCGAAAGATCCGGCAAATCCGTACGCGTATCAAGGAGTACAATCCCCGTTTTATGTACAGCAATCAGATAAAAAATATTCCCCAGTTCCACTAAAATCAAACTTTTGTCGTTTGAAAGCGGCACTCTCTCCACGATTTTAACGCGACGGCCTTTCAAAGCAATGTGATTCTTTTTAGTCAAGAACCTGGAGAACATCCATAACAAATATATAAATAATGTGGCCACAATAATATACTTTATTGTAAACCACAAATCACTACTCTGCGTATTTTGGATTGAGGCGGTGAAAAAGTTCATAACTCATTCACCTAACCCAATACCTTTTTAACGGCTTCTATAACGCGATCCGCCTGAAAGGGCTTTACAATAAAGTCTCTGGCACCCGCTTGAATCGATTCAATAACCATCGCCTGTTGTCCCATGGCTGAACACATAACGACTTTTGCATTTGAATCAAAAGCTTTTATTTCCTTTACAGCCTGAATACCGTCAACTTCCGGCATTTTGATGTCCATAATAACGAGTTCAGGTTTGAGCTCCTTATATTTTTCGATCGCTTTTTGACCATTTTCAGCCTCACCTACGACATCATAACCGTTTTTGGTGAGTACATCCTTGATCATCATCCTCATAAATGCCGCATCATCGACAACCAGTATTGTATTGGCCATACTTTTCCTCCTTAAGCTTTAGTCAACGACTTTCCGTGGTATGATAATATCTGTGATTCTGATTCCGTAGTTCTCGTCGACGACAACAACTTCACCCTTTGCAATGCGCTTCCCGTTTGCGAGAACATCCAAAGACTCACCAACAAGTCGATCGAGTTCAATAACGGTGCCCACCCCGAAATCCAGAATTTCATTGATTTTTTTACCCGTTTTACCCAACTCGACCGTAATTTCAAGCGGTACATCCCGGATCAAGTCTATATCATTATTATAATACATTTGGGCGGAATTGCTATCAAAATTTTCAAATTGGAGCGGAACGGCATTTACCTTTTCAGCCGAAACACTTGATTTTTGAGGTGCTTCTTCGTATTGATAGTGATTTTTAGGAGGTTCTTCCTTCGGCGCCACACGTTCAACAACCGGATCCGGCTCTGCTCTCAGCAGTTCCTGAACAGGGTCCTTTTTCCCGCTGATAACGGTTGAGACCATTTGTTTTGCCACATCAAGCGGTAAAACCTGCATGATTTCGCTGTCAATCAAATCTCCGACGGTCATTCTGAAGGAAATTTTAACCACGCGATCATCACGGTTGACACCAAACTGCGTATAATCAATTTCCGAAATCTTATCGTGATAAGCTTCCGGCGGTGAAATGTCTATTTTTTTGCCGAGCATTTCCGACAGTGATGTCGAAGACGACCCGATCATTTGGTTCATGGCTTCACTGATGGCACTCAAATGCAAATCATTGAGTTCACTTGAGATATTTGACCCATCCCCGCCCATCATCAAATCCGTAATAATTTTAACATCTTTTTCGTGTAGAATCAAAAAGTTGACGCCTTCAATGCCGACTTTATAAACGATATTAATTAAAACAGAAGGATCGACAAATTCTTTGGCGACCTCTGCCATAGACGTTTCGGAAACTTGCGGTGTCGTGATGGTAACTTTCTTGTTGAGCAACGTAAACAACGTCGTCGCAGCAGTTCCCATGCTAATATTGCCGATTTCTCCGATGGCATCTATCTCTTGTTCCGTTAAAGTCTGAGTATTTGAATCGGAAGTTGACACTCCTCCGCCCAATAAAGCATCTATTTCGTCTTGAGAAAGCATATCAGTCATCTAATTCATCTCCTTCCTCTATAACTTCAGTGATTAAAACCGCAACATTTTTCTTTTTAATGCCGGGCTTGCCCTTAAATTTGATTTTGTTTTCAACAAATATATCCAGCGGTTCCTCCACCGATCGATCCAAAAGAATAATGTCACCTCGCTGAAGATTAAGCAACTCGGAAACCGTAATTTTTGAGCCGCCCACCACCGTCGTCAGATTGATCTTGGACTTGCTGATGCCTTGTTCCAAAGCGCCGCGCTCTTCGGAAGTAATTTCTTTTTTATTTGTTGTCGCAAACCACAATCTCGAACTCAAACTCGGAAGAATCGGTTCTATGACATAATGCGGAATACAAATATTGACCATCCCTTCTACATCCCCTATGTGCAGGTTAAACGTCACAAGGGCAATCGATTCCGCCGGGGAAACAATCTGTGCAAACTGCGAATTCGTCTCAATGTTTTCAAGCTTCGGACGCAATTCGACGATATTGCCCCAAGGTTCCTTCAGCAAATTGATGAATTTAATCAAAATGTTGCGAAGCAAAGTCATCTCAATTTCCGTAAGCGCTCTGCTCTCCTTGGCATTTCCGGATTTTCCCGTACCGCCAAGCACGCGTTCAATCATCGCATAAGCAATATCGGAAGACACGTCTATAATAATCTGACCGCTGAACGGAGAAAAATCTACGATTCCGAGAATGGCAGGATTTGAAATAGAATTGCTGAATTCGGTATAAATCAAACTCTGAACCGAGATCACTTCAATTTCAATGTATGTCCGCAAGTAACCGGACAAGAAGTTGTTCAGAAGTCTCGAGAAGTTTTCATGTATGATTTCAAGGGTTCTGAGCTGATCTTTAGCAAATTTATCCGGTCTGCTAAAGTCATATTTTCTGACCTTTTTCTCTTTTTTCTCTTCTTCAATGTCTTTAACGTCCACTTCACCGGTACTTAGCGCCGCAAGCAGTTCGTCAATCTCGTTTTGCGAAAGTACATCAGACATGAAACCACCTCCCTTTCTCTGAATTTTTTAATTCAACAGGGCATTGTATGTTCATTACCCAATTCATTTATCGGTTTATTTTTAAAAAAACTTAACCTTGTACAACAAAAGGTTGGATGTAGATATTGGTAATGGTCTCTTCATCGGAATCAAGGGTTTCAATAATCATATCCTGAATCCTTTGACGCAGTTTTTGCTTGCCATTGGTCGCTTCAATATCCGCTGAAAGCGTTGATCGCATAATTTCGTCGATGTTGTTGCGGATTTTCGTCGCATTTTGTTCAATGAGCGGCAAAATGTCCTCATTTGTATATTCAATCGTCACTTGGTATTTTATAATCTTCCCGCTGTCTTCATCGGCGAGATTGGAGTATTCTTCATCAAACGTATATTCCGAGTAAACAATCGGCTCTTCCGCAGGAGTTCTCAGAAACAAAAAGAAGACTGCAATGCCTGCTATCACTAAAACCAAGACCACTGCTAAGACGATTATAAGTATTTTTTTCATTGCGTCCCTCCATCGGTAGTATTTTGATCCGTCGTGGCATTTTTTATAACGACAATGTCTACGCGCCTGTTAGCGGCTCTGCCTTCCGCCGTATCATTCGATGCAATCGGATGATATTCACTATATCCTGCAGCCGAGAGTCTCAGCGGAGAAAACCCTGCGTTCTCTATAAAATAACGAACGACATTGGTTGCCCTGTGCGTTGAAAGTTCCCAGTTGGACGGATATAGCAGCGTGTTAATCGGGACGTTGTCGGTATGCCCCTCTATGCGAATTTCTTCATTGATCAAATCTTCGCTGTTGAGCAATTCGCCGAGAAAATCCAAGATTTGATAAGAACCCGATTTGATGACGGCACTGCCCGGATCAAAGAGGACATTGTCTTTAAAACGAATGATTAGGCCTTGATCTTCCAGTTGAAGTTCAACTTGTGCCTGCATATTGTTCTTTTCAAGATAATCTTCAACTTGTTCTTTGATCTGCTCCAGTTTCTTCAGTTCAATGACTTGTTGAGAAGAAGTCTGGTCTTCAGGCATTGCATCGAAGACAAACGGCGCATCGGATAAAGATTGTCCACCGGACAAAATCCCCGCAGAACCTTGAAAAGATTCCATGACCGCTGTGAATTTTTGCGCATCAATCGATGAAAAGGCAAACAGCAAAACGAAAAAACACATCAGCAGTGTAACCATATCGCCATATGTATTCATCCATTCCGGCGCGCCTTGTTTGCACTCAGGGCATTTCTTTTTAGCCATTATCCGATTTCGCCTCCTGTGTTCCGACCGTCTTACGTACGGAAGGCGGCAAGAATACTTTCAGTTTTTCTTCAATAATTCTTGGATTCTCCCCTGCCTGAATCGACAAAAGGCCTTCAACCATAACGTTTCGAATCAGCACTTCCTCATTGCTTTTAAGTGACAATTTGCCGGCCATCGGAATCATAATTAAGTTTGCAATCAATGACCCGTAGAACGTCGTGAGGAGGGCAACGGCCATAGACGGGCCGATGGAAGACGGGTCTTCCAAGTTTTGAAGCATTGCGACAAGCCCGATGAGGGTACCGACCATCCCGAAAGCCGGGGCCAAAGATCCCATGGTATCCAGCATCGATCGATTTTTAGCATGTCGCTCGGACAAGTTCTCAATTTCTGTTTCCAAGATGCTTTTTACAAGTTCGGGATCGGTTCCGTCTACAATGAGCATAACCCCTTTTTGCAGAAAATCATCCTTGATTTCGGAAACAGCCTCTTCAAGGGCAAGCAAACCCTCTCTTCTGGCGACATTGGCAAGCTCAATGATCTTTGTAATGATTTGATCCACATCAAATTCATTATTTTTCATCGTTTTCCCGAAAACTTTACCCAAATTGAGTACTTCTTTAATCGGAAAAGCGACGAGGAATCCCGAGAACATCCCTCCGACGACGATGACCACAGAGCCCGGGTCAATATAGTCGCCTAAGGAAGCACTCCCGCTTATAATCCCCCAACCAATGAGCGCAAAGCCCAAGATTACCCCAATAATTGTTGTAATATCCAAAATGAACACCTCGTTTACATAAATTCTATCTTTTTAAGTTTTTTATTTTCTGCGCGTTTTATTCTCTTATTTTTTTCTCGTACTCAACAATGCTTTGAATCACATCGGAAACGCCTTCTTTTATAATGACTTTTTTTCCTGTTGTCAGCGTAATCATCGTGTCCGGTGTTTCTTCAATAAATTCGATCAGGTCAGAATTAATGTAAATCGGTTCATCGTTCAATCGGGTCACTTTTATCATGTCGCCACCTCTCCATCCTTGGTTATTATGGTAACGTGTTAAACCACCCGCAGCGCACGTTTATGCGCTACGGGTGAATTGCCAATGACTTTAACGTTTCAGATTAACGAGTTCTTGAAGAATTTCATCGCTTGTTGTAATGACACGGGAATTTGCTTGGAAACCACGTTGTGTTGTAATCATTTCGGTGAATTGAGCGGAAAGGTCAACATTACTCATCTCCAAAGCCCCGGCCGTAATGGATCCAAAACTTCCGGCCGCAGGAGAACCGTACGTCGGAACACCTGAGTTCGGCGTTTCTCTGTAAAGGTTGCTTCCGAGCGTCATCAATCCCGATGGGTTGTCAAATTCCGCAAGACCGATGGTTTGAAGCACTTCTTGTTCACCGTTGCTGTAAATCCCAATGACTTCACCTTTTGAAGAAATATTGAAAGATGTAATGCTCCCTGCAGAGTTTCCTTCAAGTTGAACGCCTTTGGCATCCGACTCTTGAGAATACTGTGTAAAGATGCGTACGCCACCTGCAATATCACCATTTTCAAAGAAAATGGAACGGTCTATCGGAATTTTAATATCGGCAGCACCCGGTACGGACATGATTAAAGTCCCCGTCACTGCTGTTTCAGCGGAGTCTGCGCCTCCGGCCGTAGCGAGCGAAACGATATCGACCACTTCCCCGTCTTCATTGAATTTCACGTACCATTTTGCAGGGAGCGTCGGAACCGATTGCGTGCCGTCTTCATTCGTGATTGTAAACTCTCTGTAAGAATAGTTTGATGTTGCTGATGCATTAGCAGGATCATAGTTCGGATCCAGCGTGTCAATGGTCTTTTCCGAAGTCGTCGTATACGGATCGCCAACAAAATTGAAGTTGACCGTGTGAACGTCTCCGAGAGAATCGTAAAGGTCTACTGTCGTCGTGTAGTCCGATTCGTTGAAGTTCAGGTTCCCATTGATCGTCAATTTTTGTGATGCGGATGCATTAACCGTATCCGACATATTGATTTGAACCGGTTTCATGTTTTCATCCAAGACTTTGTAACCGTCTGCAGTAACAAGGAAGCCAAGTTCATCTACTGTAAAGTTGCCGGCTCTTGTGTAAAATACATTTTGAGCATTGGCATCATTTGTAACCATAAAATACCCTGAACCGTCAATCATGAGGTCCGTAGGAATGTCTGTTCTCTGTACGGAACCGGTCGTATGATTGACCGTAATTGCCGCAACGCCACTGCCCAGACCGACTTGAACCGGGTTTGTTCCGCCGCGGGATTCGCTGGAAGAACTTGCTCCGGAAAGCAACTGGCTGTACAGATCTGAAAACGTTACGCTGGAGCTCTTAAAGCCCACCGTGTTGACGTTTGCAATATTGTTTCCAATAACGTCCATTTTTAACTGATGCGCACGAAGTGCGGAAACCCCGGAATACATGGATCGCATCATAAGAAAATAACCCTCCTATTACACGGGCGGCGGCCTTTTTCTATCAGTCGAAAGGCCGTGGCATCCTAAAAAGGTCCTGCTACACGATAACCGCGCCGTCTATATTGGTAAATACATTGTCCTTTAATTGATCATCCACCGCAGCGGTGATGATGGTGTTGTTTTTCACACTGGCAACAAATACCTTATTGTCCATCATAATCAGAGCTTCTTTGACACCCTTTTGCTTTGCCTTGTCGACACCATCACTGATGCGCGAAACATCTGATTCGGATAACTGAATGTTCCTTGAGTCCAAACGTTGCATGGCATGTTTCGAAAACTTCAAAACATCGCTGTCCTGAATCCGCTTCATGACATCACTAAAGGATTGTCCCTGTGCAGACTGAACACTCGTATTATCCTGTTGGACCTGAGAATCTCCCGAATTGACTCGGAGGCGTCTCAAAATGTAGTCGTTGTTCATGTTGTTAATTGAACTCATACCTTCACCTGTTTTCCCGTTCTAAAGAGCGGATAGCAACTCCTCTGCAGTTGTCGCCGTATCATCCTCTTGAGAATCAAAATAAGCGTTCAGCATTTCATTTGTTTTCAGCAAAGCTTCCAATATGGCATCATTTTGCTCTTTGATCGCCGATTGCTGGTCTAACAGATCTGATGAATTCGTCCCCGAGGATTGCATTTGAGAAAGAATATCATCCAATTGAACAGACAACAATGACACTAAAGAATTTGAATCCTCCATGGAACTCGCCATGTTCGTCATTTGCTCAACCATTGAAAAGTCACTCATTTGTGCAATCATTTGAGAGTTATCCATCGGACTGAGCGGATCTTGATTTTGTAATTGAACAAGCATCAAATTTAAAAATGCGTCTTTGTCCAGTGTTTGAGAATCTTCATAACTGTTTGTTGATGAGCTGCTGTCCAATTGACTCAAATATTCTTGTTGAGCCGTAGTCAGCGTACCGCTTATCGTTGAAGACATGTGTGCCTCCTATCCTAAATAATTGATCGTACTGCCGTAAAGAACATCTCCGTCGTATTTGCCGAGAAGATCAAGCAAATCATCTGCCGTCATTTGATCGGCGGATACCGCATTTTCATGTTTGGTCTGTTCTTGTTCGGATTGAGAAAAGTAAGAGGCATCGCCTTCTTTCTTTCCGCTGTCGATTGTAACATTAATCTGCTGAACGGAATAGCCTTTTCCCGAAAGATTTTGTTTTAAATCATCCAGATTGGATTCCACAGCAGCTTTTACCATTTCATTCTCCACTTTAATTTCAGCCATAACGACGCCTTTGTGTACATTTAGCTTCAGCTCCACATGCCCAAGTTCTTCAGGCTGTAATTTAACCAACATCGAAGAACCGTTGTCGCCAACTTTGATCTGAGTTTTGATCGCGTCGACCACTTGTGACATAACGTCTTGCTTTAGCGTTTGCACCTGCTGTTCTGTCGCTATATTCATGTTGGGCTGCTTCATTGCCACTTGATGCAGCGCAACGGTTGCATTTGCGTTTACTTCGGTTTGTTTATCCGAAGCGGGGGTCGCTTTGACGGTGTCCGTATTGACTCCGCTCTTTTCCCCTTCTGTCGTCTTTGCAGTTTTCAAAGTCCAGTCTGTTTTTTCATCCGTGCTCAAATCCGGTTGTTCATCAGCCGTTTGAAATTCGGAAGTTGATTCTGATGGTTTAGACACTGCGGCGGCAGTCGTTTCCGTCATACCGGTTTGTGCCTGCGGCTTGCTTTCCGAGCGATCGGTTGCAAATGCTTTGACAACATCACTGAATGAAATCGGTTCTTCTTCTGAAGTCGCCTCCATTTGTTCCAATGCAGATTGAATGGCATCCAAATTTTCAACAACCGTGTCGATTGCATCGGATGAATCCGCGTCGGAAAATGTTGTTTTTAGTGCATCCGCCAAATCACCTACCGCTTGCTTAAGCGCCTCGATTTGTTCGGTGCCGATGGATTTTCCGAGTGCCGAATCAATGTCCATATCGGTTAAGATCGCATTGATTTTTTTCAGCAACCCGCCATCCACTTGCACGGTATCCAAATCCATCTTGAGAAGACTCATTAGCGCATTCAAGGCTTCATCGGTCATTCCGGTCAATGCTTTAATTTTTTCTCGAATGTCGATGGGCTTTTCCGTCGTTTCTCCGGCATCCGAAGCTTTGGTCTCGGATGAAGATTTCCCTTCGGTCGTCGCCTGTGAGGGCAACTTTGAATCCGCTGTGTTTGCAACATCTTCTTCACTTGAAACATCTCCCGCTGCTTTGTCGGCTTGAGGCTGTGTCTGCGCACTTTCCGAACGGTTTTCCGCTTTAGCGGTTTCACCCGTTTGGCTTGCAGATTTTGCAACTCCCGATGAAGCAGGAGTCGTACTTGCCCCGATTTGAACCGGTGAAGCAGATCGGAGTGATTCGGAAGCCGTCGATGCCGTAGCGGCCGTCTCACGTTTCTGAGTGAAAATTTTTGAAAACGCATCATTTTGTTCAGAACTTGAAGTTGTCTGAACAGTGGTTTTGGCTGAAACCAATGGTGTGAGAATCGATTGCCCGGCAACCCATTCTCTTACTTCCATGCACACCTCCTATGATTTAATTTCCCGGCAGAGCCAGTTTTCGAGTCAGTTCGGATGACAGGGTCTGATCCAGTGAAGACAAGATAGAAGCCCGCGTTTTTTGAGAAAAATTCTTTAGAAGCGCCAGCACGATGTCTTCATCCGAAAAAGAAATCAAATCTCCGTTGTCCAGCTCATAAACCGTCGACGGAGAAGCATTGAGCATCATATTCTGAATGTTCTCTACCATCCGTGTCGTGTCCATTTGAGAGTAAACTGAAACCAACTCTGTAACATTATCGTCAAATTCCTTATAAACCTTTAGTGATTTAAGGATATCCGGTGTCAATAAATCTTCGCCTTCTTTTAAGAGCATATCCGCCTTAATCGCGGATACCAGGCTGAACACAAAACTATCGTCCGTCGACTTTGCCAAAACTTCTCCGGCCTTCTTCGGACCTAAATTTTCGTAAATAACGGCGAGTTCGTCAAGTGTATACGTATTGGTATTGCCGATTGTATCAATCAATGTGGAAGCATCTTCGGAGGCATACACGCCCGCAATTTGCTCAAGCTCCGATTCTCGCCTCTGTCGGTCGCTATAAGCTGTCTTGATTGATGCCGCTTTGTCATCGGATAAATAGGAGAAAATTTTGTTTCGATCCGCCTGATCCAATTGATACAAAATTTGCATCGCACTCGAATCGGACAGGTATTCAAAAACAGCCGCCACATCACTGTGACCGTTTAGGCTGTCGGAGATCATTTGATTGACTTCATCAACCGCATCGTTGATCGGCAACGACTCCAAATAAGCTGCTTCCGATTCTAAATTTTGTGTATTCTCTGCCTCAATATTTTGAACCGTGTTAAGCAATGCATCCGGAGAAACCGTCGCGTCGCGAATACCCTGAAGAATTTTCTGCGTCTTATTCGGATTGATACGCAACATGTCCTGAACGACGGCATCATACGCACCGGCGTCGTCCCCTTGGAGCACCAACATCTTATCGACTGCGCGATCCGTAGTCAAATCCAACATGTAGTTGGCAACCGTTCTCACTTGAGCCTGTTCCTCCTCACGCGTCGGAAACTTTTCAAAAAAACTGCCGACAGGACCGGGAACGTTGGACATAATGCTGTTGACGCTCATGTTAAAGTCCGAATTAAAAAAATAGAGCGCCCCCGCAGCAAGCAATGGCGTCAATACCAATATGAGCAAAACGACGAGGCACCCACCGGCACCCTTTGATTTTTTGCCCTCGTCCTCTTTAATTTTCGAAGCATCTGCTGTCTTTTCAGCCATCTTGATCTCCATTCATGTGATTGCCGGAATAGTTGATAATCTCTTCTATTAGCTTGATGTCGGCTTTGTTATAAGCATCCACATACTGTCTGAATGCCTTTTCTTTGAGCTTTTCCATGATCTTTCTGGCCTGCATGGCCTCGGCTAACTTCTGCTGTGTGCGTTCGATCTCTCGATCTGCCTGTGAAATGAGGTGGTTGAGATGCATCTTTTTTTCCCGGTAATATTGTTTGCCGGATTCAAACGATTTGAGCGGCAAATCACTCCCCCCTTTGGCGAGTGTTTTTTCAATGTAGTCGCCGTAAGTGGTTTCCTGAGTGATAAGCTGTGCCTGCTTTTCCACAAGCGCATGCTTCTTGGCTAGCAAACGCGCCAAATCGTTTTTGATGCGTTCTTCGGCCTCTTCACGCATTTTTAAAATGCTATCATACCGGAATCTGAATTTTTTCATAAAGACGCCTCACGATAAAATTAACCCTCTACAATGGCCTTCATGCTTTCGATGCTCTGTTCATATTCGGTGGACTCATCAACGCCCTGTTTGGTGAACTGATTCATTGCATCTATTTTTGAAATGGCCTGATCGATTTTCGGATTTGAGCCTTTAGCGTACGCACCGATATTGATCAGGTCTTCAGAATTTCTGTATATCGCAACCACTTCTTTAAATTGAAGCGCCGCTTTCAGGTGAGATTTTTCAACGATGTTCGGCATAACCCGGCTGATACTGTCGAGAATGTCAATCGCAGGATAGTGCCCGAGCGATGCCAAACGCCTGGATAAAATAATATGCCCGTCCAAGATCCCGCGAACGGCATCCGAAATCGGTTCATTAAAATCATCTCCGTCGACGAGTACCGTGTAAAGCCCCGTAATAGAACCCACTTCGGAATTTCCCGCACGTTCGAGCAATCTCGGAAGGACCGCAAAAACAGAAGGGGTATATCCCCTCGTAACCGGCGGCTCCCCTATGGCAAGGCCTATTTCGCGTTGGGCCATAGAAAAACGGGTAACGGAGTCCATCATGAGGACGACGTTTTTTCCCTGATCCCTGAAATATTCCGCCACAGCAGTTGCAATGAGCGCGGCTTTAACCCGCACGAGAGCCGGCTTGTCACTTGTCGCCACAACGACAACGGAGCGTTTAAGACCCTCTTCGCCGAGGTCGTTTTCAATAAATTCACGGACTTCTCTGCCCCGCTCTCCGACGAGTGCGATCACGTTGACATCCGCTTTGGTATACCTTGCGATCATGCCGAGCAGGGTACTCTTTCCTACCCCAGAACCGGCGAAAATACCGATTCTCTGCCCCCTACCGCATGTAAGAAGAGCATCTATTGCACGGACGCCGAGAGGCATCGGTTTATCAATCTTATCTCTGAGCAACGGATTTGGAGGCTCGTTATTCGCTGGGTAACGTTTTTCGGGAGACGGTTTGTACAACCCGTCTATTGGGTGGCCCAGGCCATCGAGTACACGCCCGAGCAAAGCATCCGAAACATCGACTTGAAGCGAATGTCCCAGGGCGACGACACGGCTACCCGGACCGATGCCACCCATGTCTCCGAGTGGCATTAAGAGCACTTTATCTTGATTAAATCCGACGACTTCCGCTTTGATCGGGTCGAGGTCTTTGATCGGGTAAATATCGCATACTTCTCCGATTTCAACGCTCGGTCCTTCCGACTCAATCATGAGTCCGATGATCTTAGACACTCTGCCGCTGTAAATTAAAAGATTGGTATCCTTCAAAAAAGCTTTATACTTTTCAAGCATCCGCCTCACCCTTCAGCATGGACTGAAACATCGTTTTAACCTGTTCAAATTGCTTCCACACACTGCTGTCAATATTTCCGGAGTCTGTCTCAATGATACAGGAACCGTTTTCTAAGCTCGGATCACGCTTGATCTCAATATCATCTACTTTATCGCTGATGGCCAGGATCATCGGCTTGACCGCCATCGCATGCGCATAGTCTTCAGATGAGACGCGAACGGCCAGATGCGCCGTCTTTGTAATACGTGAAATCCCAAGACGCATAATGGACTCAATTAAAGTTTCATCTTCATTGACATGTTTTCCTAAAATTTTTTCAAGGGTGTCAAGCACGAGGCCGATCATCTCGGGTTCGGACTGCTCAAACAATTCGGCGCGTTCTCTTACCCACTCTTCTTTGATTTGCTGTGCCTGACCGATGATGGCATCCGCCTCTTTTTGACTTTCTTCAATGCCCTGATTGTATCCGTCTCTATAGCCTTCTTCTTGCGCTTTTTCCATAATGCCCTTTGCTTGGTCATAAGCATCGGCAATAATGGATTCTGCACTTTTTTGAGCATCTTTCAATTTTTCGGAAGCTTCTTTATCCGCTTCGTCGTAAATTTTTTGAGCTTCGGCGCGTGCATCCTCTACAGCCTGTTCGGCCGCATCGGATAGAGACCATTCATTCGCTTCTTCCACAGCCGCACTTTCCGGCATTTCAAATTTATTAGAGAGCACAAACGCTTTGTCATCCAAAACGACTTTCGCGGATTTGAATATTTTAGACAATCAGCTCATCCCCTCCGCCTCTGGCAATAATAATTTCATTTGCATCTTCAAGTTTACGGATGACATTAACGATTTTTTGTTGGGCTTCTTCGACATCACGCAACCTGACAGGCCCCATAAAGTCCATATCTTCGCGCAGCATTTCCGCCATACGTTTGGACATATTGGCAAAGATCATTTCCTTTACCTCTTCTGTAGCCCCCTTGAGTGCCACTGCCAAGTCGCTGTTGTCCACTTCGCGAATAAAGCGCTGAATACCGACGCTGTCGAGATTGACAATGTCTTCGAAGACAAACATTTTCTTTCTGATTTCTTCGACCAACTCTGCATTTTGAATTTCCAAAGTTTCGAGAATATATTTTTCGGTACCGCGGTCGACCGAGTTGAGGATATCCACAATACACTGAATCCCGCCCGTTGCCGAGTAATCTTGCGTAACCATAGAAGAAAGTTTTCTCTCAAGCACCAATTCGACTTCTTTAATGATTTCAGGAGAGGTACTCTCCATTGTAGCAATCCGCTGTGCAACATCGGCTTGTTTTTCCTGCGGAAGTGCCGATAAAACCTGCGCTGCTTGTGTCGGGTTTAAGTATGACAAAATAAGCGCCAATGTCTGAGGATGCTCGTTCTGAATAAAGTTCAGCAATTGAGTGGCATCCGTCTTTCTGACGAAATCAAACGGTCTGACTTGAAGCGATGAAGTCAGTTTATTGATAATTTCAAGCGCTTTTTGAGAACCCATTGCTTTCTCAAGGACGTCTTTTGCATAATTGATCCCGCCTTCGGAAATAAATTCTTGTGCCAGACAAACCTGATAGAATTCTTCGAGAACCTCTTCGCGCTCCTCCGGTGTGATCCGATTGACATTGGCGATTTCCAGCGTCAATTCTTCAATTTCGTCATCATGCAAATGGTTGAACAATAGCGCGGAACGCTCCGGTCCGAGTGCAATCAATAAAATCGCCGCCTTCGTTTTTCCGGCCATTTTTCCTTTTTTAGGTACTGCCATATGACCTCCTCGTCCTATTCATTCAACCAAGCACGCAACAGAGCTGCCGCGGCTTCCGGATTTTTGTCCACAAATTTTTCGATGTGATATTTCGGACTGCCCTTGTCTTCTTGAACCGCATCGATTTCGTCCAAGTCGCGTTGTGATTCCTCGGATTGTCTCTGAAGTTCGAGTGCTTCGGCCTCTTTTTTCCTCCTGTTTCTTCGAAGAATCAAGAGCACAGCAAAGACAACCGCAAGCGTTACGAGCAGAACCAGCGCAAGTGCCCAAATCGGAATTCCGAAAATAAGACCCGTC
>JASUTA010000148.1 GCA_030445805.1 Clostridiales bacterium | reverse complement strand
TTTTTAAATTCATTTTTTAAAAAATAAGTATCTTCATAATAGTAGTCCCGAATAAAAATCGGGAGCGGTATGGTCTTGTGGACACTCTTTAAAATATCGTCCAGCGTTCCCCCGCTGACTACGACATTCATCATATCTTTATGCAGTGTCTCAACACGTCTGAGGACATTGGTTTGCTTGGCAAACATCATCCCGTAGACAACAGAAAAGATTTCGCTGAACGCCACGTCATAGTCCAGGTCGACAACCGGAAGTTTAAGCGTATTGCAAACTTCGATCACTTCTGGTGCCAGGGCTTTCATATACGGTTCAATCTTAATAAAAAGAGCCGATACGTTGCGCATACCGAGTTCTCTGAACAAATTGATCTGCTCTTCCAATGAAAGCGCCTCAAAAACCTGTCCGGTTGTGAGAATCATCTGCCCATCATGCGTCACCCATTTGACGATTTCATGGTCCAGCATTACGTTAATAGAACTCACGACGCGACTGGATTCATCCAGCGCTGTGAGCTGCTTCGATTTTTCAAACAAGGGTAGTGCCAGAACTTCACCGAGCATTACACAGGATTCGTCTTTCAATGCCATCCCCCCTATTCACATATTTTTAGAGTGTTTTTCTAGTATAATTATAACAAATCGTCATCTAATCACAACACAGAATTTCCGCGCTTGTATATTTTTGATAACGTTTGTCCATACACACCCTGACTTCGGCGCATTTCCATCAGCGCATTTCCAGAGACTTCGGCACATTTTCAGATGAAAAAAGGGAGCTGTCCGCTCCCTTTAAATTTTATGGTCTCATTTGTCCGTCCCCTGTCATACCCAGCCTTGAGTCCTCTTCGCCATAACTTCTCCGACGAGTATCAAGATCAAAGACACGATGACTGCACCGATTACATAGGGATACCTACCACCGAATCCCGATGAAGAAAGATGCTTCCACAATATCCCGGCATAAGCCCAAAGAATGACGCCGCCATAAAGCCGATCGCGAAAACGCATCATCGTCGCAAAGCCGATAACCGCACCAATCAATACAATCAGTACCGTCCAAAAGACTTCCGACAGCCCAAATCTGCCCCATCCCAAAGAGACGAGCCAAACGGTTACATTGGCAACCGTTGCAACGGTAATCCAACCAAAGTAGATGCTAAACGGCGCTTGAATCGTCCAAGGCACCTGCGAACGCACACGTATCATTCGCTCTATATAAATCAGCGTGGCCAGCAAGCCGACCATAATCCCTACTGAGATGCCGATTTTCAAGTGGTGCCAAGCCAAAATCCAAAGACCGTTCAAAATCGCGTTTATGATAAAAAAGGGGGCAATTTCTTCAATCAGATATTTTACTGCCGTCGTCTCCTGCCGGCGCATAAAAATCGATTGAAAAACAAAAACGGCAATCAAAAGATAAATGAGTCCCCAGATAGAAAACGTAATCCCCGCCGGAGCAAAAAGATTGGGATACGCATCGGAAATTTCTCCTGTAGTAAGTCCGTTGATCGGAAGGATGTTTGCGCCTGCATTGACGCCGATCATCCAAATCAACGCGATTCCCATCAAAATTCTGGTCATACGATCATCATCCCCTTCCTGATAAATTCTGTTATGAATTATATACCAAGAAAAGGGGGTCTTTACCCACTTATTCTAATAATCTCCCTGAGCGTACATCGCTTCGGCCACTTTTAAGAATCCGGCAATATTGGCCCCCGCAACGAGGTTATATCCGAATCCGTAAGTCGCAGAGGCTTCTGCCGCACGGTCGTGAATACTCTTCATAATTTGTTGAAGTTTCGCATCGACTTCTTCCGCCGTCCAGGCATAACGCATGGAGTTTTGGCTCATTTCAAGTGCGGAAGTGGCTACGCCGCCTGCGTTTGCAGCCTTGGAAGGCCCGAGGATAACGCCGCTCTTGAGCAGATAGTCAATGGCTTCGTTTGTACAGGACATATTGGAGGCTTCGCAAACGAATTTTACACCGTTTGCAACGATTTGCTGTGCATGCTCCAGATGAATTTCGTTTTGTGTCGCACAAGGAATAATGAGATCGGCTTTAACGCCCCAAGGTCTTTCTCCCGGGAAGAATTTTGCGCCGAATTTCTCTGCATACGGTGCCACCACATCTTTGCCGCTATTTCTCAACTCAACGAGGTAGTCAATCTTTTCGCCGATGACGCCGTCTTCATCAAGCACGTAACCGTCCGGTCCCGAAATCGTAATGACTTTTCCGCCGAGCTCCGTGATCTTGCGCGTCGTGCCCCAAGTCACATTCCCGAATCCGGAAAGAGCCACTCTTTTGCCTTCGAGCGTTTCCCCGTGGCGCTTGAGCATCTCTCTGACAAAGTAAGTCACGCCGAATCCCGTCGCTTCCGGACGAATGAGCGAACCGCCGTAGCTGAGGCCTTTCCCGGTTAAAACACCGTTTTCAAAAGCCCCTCTGATACGTCGGTACTGGCCGTACAAATACCCGATTTCACGTCCTCCGACTCCGATGTCCCCTGCGGGAACGTCAACATCCGGTCCGATGTGTCTGTATAGTTCTGTCATAAAACTTTGGCAGAAACGCATAATCTCGCCGTCGGATTTTCCGGAAGGATCAAAATCCGAGCCACCTTTTCCCCCGCCGATCGGAAGACCTGTGAGAGAATTTTTAAACGTCTGTTCAAAGCCCAAAAACTTAATAATGCCGATGTAAACCGACTTGTGAAAACGGATTCCGCCCTTGTAAGGACCGATCGCTCCGTTAAACTGTACCCTAAAGCCTCGATTGACCTGAAGCTTCCCTGAATCGTCTACCCACGGCACTCTGAAAATAATCTGTCTTTCCGGCTCTGCCATACGCGCCAGCAAATTGGCGTCTATGTATTCCGGGTGTTTTTCTAAAACCGGGGTAAGCGATTTAAAAACTTCCTCAACCGCTTGCAAAAATTCCGGTTCATGGGGATTGCGCTTTTTAACCTGCTCAAATACCTCTTCTACGTAATTCATTGCAAAACATCTCCTTTAAAATGATCTGCTTACCAGCCTTAGGCTCTTCTTGCATCCAGAGTTCGTTAAAAATATACGCATGCTCTTCGACGCCTTCATTTTAACATATGCTCATGAGCACTGTAAACGCAAAGCGCTTTTATTATCTATAAACTTTTTGAAATATGTGAATTCCTGCTCACAAATGGCAATTTGAGGTCCTATTGGCCTCAAACTTGCATTACCTTTTGACGCTTATTAATAATGATTATCATTATATAAAAACGGGAACGGGCATATTTTTCCTTTTGTCCGTTGTATACAGGATACTTAACGATTATAATAAAGTTACGTTAAGCTTTTATCTAAGGTTTTGCTAAAGGAGGATTTCAAGATGTACGTAATTGGTGATGCTTGTATTTCATGCGGTGCTTGCGAAGCTGAATGTCCTGTTGGCGCTATCTCAGCAGGAGACGACAAATATGTTATCAGCTCTGAATGCATCAGCTGCGGCGCTTGTGCAAATGTTTGCCCTGTTGGCGCTCCGCAACCTGAATAAGATTCAGTTTTAGCGATTTTCTAAATTTTAGGTGCATACTTAAAGTCCTGGGAATTTTTCAGCTTATGATTTTTCCGAGGCAATTAAGCTCCCCTTTTACGGCGGAGCTTTTTCTATGCCCTATATCGTTTCGGGATGTCCACCGAATAAAAAAAGAAGGCCTCTTGCAGTGCAAGTGACCTTCTCTTAATTTTCAGTGATTTCATTTTCATCGGCCAGACAGACCTGCCGCTCAATTCCCTCACATGCCATTTGACATACGTCATCTCAGAACTTCTGAAAACCGCTTGAAAATCTTTCTCAAGACTTTCTTACTTGATCTCATATTTTTCCGTGTGATATTGAACGATCTTACTTATAAATTTCAGGATTGTCTTTTCTTCATTAATCGTAATATCATTCAAAATAAAGTCAAGCTGCTGTTTTTCAAACCTCTCGATTTCACGGCAAAGTTCTTCACCCTCGGGAAGCAACGATAAAAGCTGACTTCTTCCGTCCGATTCGTCTTGACGTTTTTGAATGAGTTTTTGAGCAGAGAGTTTCTTAACCGTCGTCGTTACGAGATTCCGGTCGACTTCCAACAATTGAATCAAATCCCCCATGCGAATTTCACCGGCTGTGCCGATTTGTTTCAGCATGAGCAGCTCTATCAGATTTAGCCGCCTATGAATTTCTTTTTTGAAAAAGCCCGCTTTATCTTGTGCAAGTAATTTCGTGTACAGGCGATTCATCATGTGAGCAATTTCCTTGCTGTAGTTGGCCATGATTTCTCCTCTTGAGAGAATTAATCTCTCTTGATGATGACAGCTTCGCCCATACCGCCGCCGATGCAGAGTGTTGCAAGACCGTATTTCCCGTCGCGTTTAATCAACTCGTGAATCAAAGTAACGAGAATTCTGTTTCCGGATGCTCCGATCGGGTGACCCAATGCAATGGCACCGCCGTTGACGTTGACGATTTCTTGATTGAATCCGAGTTCTTTAGAAACAGCAAGCGCTTGTGCCGCAAATGCTTCATTGGCTTCGATAAGGTCGAGGTCTTCGACTTTGAGGCCTGCTTTTGCAAGTGCTTTGCGAGATGCCGGAATCGGGCCTGTACCCATAACGCTCGGATCAACACCTGCAGAAGCGTGTGATACGATTGTACAAAGCGGTTTGATACCGAGTTCTTTTGCTTTGTCGGCGCTCATAACAATCACACAAGCCGCACCATCATTGATACCGGATGCATTTCCTGCCGTAACCGTGCCGCCTTCTTTTTTGAATGCCGGTTTGAGTTTTGCAAGTTTTTCGACCGTCGTTTCTTTGATATATTCATCTGTATCGAATACAATCGGATCCCCTTTTCTTTGAGGAATCATGACAGGAACGATTTCATCTTTAAAGCGACCGTTGTCACGTGCTGCGGCAGCTCTTGATTGAGAAGTATATGCGAGTGCATCTTGTTCTTCTCTTGTGATGCCGTATTTTTCAGCAACGTTTTCAGCTGTGATGCCCATGTGGTAGTTATTGAATGCGTCCCAAAGGCCATCCATAACCATCGGATCGTAGTATTGACCGTTGCCCATACGTTGTCCCCAACGACCTGATTTGATCAGGTAAGGCGCCATGCTCATGTTTTCTGTACCACCGGCAAGAACAATGTCATTGTCTCCCGTTTGAACAGATTGAACGGCCATAGAAACCGCTTTAAGACCAGAACCGCAGATCATGTTGATCGTGGTACAAGGTACTTCTACAGGGAAGCCGGCTTTAACCCACGCTTGGCGTGCTACGCCTTGGCCGTATCCCGATTGAAGTACAGAACCCATCAATACTTCATCCACTTGCTCCGGTTTGATCCCTGCTCTTTCTACTGCGCTTTTAATAACAGTTGATCCGAGATCCATCGGCGTAATGTCTTTAAGTGTGCCGCCGAAAGAACCAAGTGCCGTACGTACAGCACTTACAATAACCACTTCTCTCATTTTTTGTACCTCCCATATTGTGTTGACAATCCCTATCTCATATTTTAGCAAAAAAAAAGAGAGAGGTCACCCTCTCCGCTTCTTTTTTCTCACTTATTCTTGATCTTTTTCTTTCAAAAAGTACGATACGGTAAGTAAGTTGTCGATCAAATGGACATTTTCTACAATTATGTCTTCTCTTACCTTTAAATCGATGGGTGCAAAATTCCAAATTGCTCGAATATCCGTGCGTTGGATGCGATCTGCAACATCCTGAGCGCCGCCCCTGCTCGTACAGATATAGACAATTTCAACGTTATTATCTCTGACGAAATCTTCGAATTTGTCCATGTCAAGCACTTGAACATCATTGATCTGAAGCCCGATGATCTTCGGATTGATGTCAAACATTGCCTTCAGTTTAAACCCAAGCCGCCCAAAGCTTGTGTAATTGGCAAGCGCCTGTCCCAAATTGCCCGCTCCTACGATAACGACATTGTAATTTCGCGTGAGGCCGAGTATTTTCCCAATTTCCTGATAAAGATCTTCGACATTGTAGCCATACCCTTGTTGACCAAATCCGCCGAAATTATTCAAATCCTGACGGATTTGAGATGCGGTAAAACCGATGATCTTACTGAGCTCTTTCGATGAAATCCTCTTGATGTCATTGTCGAGCAATTCTTTCAAATAGCGATGGTACTTAGGCAGCCGTCTAA
>JASUTA010000147.1 GCA_030445805.1 Clostridiales bacterium | reverse complement strand
TGCCATTTTGTTTCAAAATAGAGACAGTGCATAAATTGAAAAAGATATTGTTTAATTATTAATTAACAAAACAAAATGGGACTGGATTGTATCGCTGTAAATACAATAGGTCCATTCTGTGGAAATCTTCTGAATTTTCTCAAAAAAAGTATCATAAAAATCAAAATACATATTACAATTGTGTAAAACTTATGCTAGAATTGAATTTAACAAATTTTATTACGAGTAAAAAGGGCGTGAGTATGTTGAAGAATCTTTTGCCGGAAAAACAAGGATTGTATGACCCGATTATGGAGCACGATGCGTGCGGGATGGGGTTTGTCGTCAACATCAATGGCGAACCATCGCATGATATCGTATCCGATGCGTTGACCGTGCTTGAAAATTTGAGCCATAGGGGTGCCAGCGGTGCCGATGAAAACACCGGGGACGGCGCCGGCGTTATGGTGCAGATTCCGCACGAATTCTTTATGAGAGAATGTGAAGTTTTAGGATTTGACCTGCCGAAGAAGGGCGATTATGGCGTGGGGATGATTTTTGCCCACAAATATGATGAATTCAGACGCGAACAAATGGAGACCTTCAATAAAATCGTTGAATCGGAAGGTCAAACGGTGCTCGGATGGCGTGAAGTTCCGATTGATAAGACACAGGCGGGCGAGAGCGCTTTGTCTGTTCTGCCACGATTTGTGCAAGTCTTTATAAAGAAGAATCCTGAAATCACCGATGAAATGGATTTTGAGCGCAAGCTCTACACCATTCGAAAACTGGTGGAGAAAACCATTGAGCCGATGAGTTATGACAAAGGCGGTACCTTCTATGTATCGAGCTTGTCCTCTAAAACGATTGTGTATAAAGGCATGCTTACCGCGACACAACTCAGAAACTTTTATTTGGATTTGTCTGACCTCGATTTTGTATCGGCGCTGGCAATGGTTCACTCCCGATTCAGTACCAATACGTTCCCGAGCTGGGAACGTGCCCATCCGAATCGCTACCTCGTTCACAACGGTGAAATCAACACCATCCGAGGAAATGTCAACTGGATGAAAGCCCGCCAAAAATGCATTGACAGCGAATTGTTCGATGACATCAATAAAGTCTTCCCGATTATCGATGAAACGGGAAGTGACTCATCCATGTTTGACAACAGTCTCGAATTTATATACTTAGCAGGGCGTTCGTTGCCGCATGCCATAATGATGATGATTCCGGAACCTTGGGAAAAGAATCCGATGATGTCTGAGACAAAACGGGACTTCTACGAATTTCAAAACTTTATTATGGAGCCTTGGGACGGACCTGCAGCGATGGCGTTTACCGACGGAGACGTCATCGGCGGCATGCTCGACCGAAACGGACTCAGACCGTCGCGTTACTATATCACAAAAGATGACCGTGTCATCCTCGCTTCCGAAGTGGGTGTCGTAGACATCAAGCCGGATAATATTAAACACAAAGGGCGACTTGAGCCGGGCAAAATGCTCCTCATCGATACGCGTGCAAAGCGCATTATTTCAGATGATGAAATCAAAGAATCCATGGCGGCTCAATACCCATATAAAGAGTGGAACAAACGCCATCTCTTTAAATTGAATGATATGACAAACGGCAAGGACCATGCCAAATCCGTAAGAGAAGATTTGCTCAAACAGCAAAAAGCTTTCGGCTATACTTATGAAGACATCTACAAGATTCTCAAACCGATGGCAGTCGAAGGGGGAGACCCGATCGGTTCCATGGGGATGGATTCTCCGCTGGCCGTCTTGTCGGAAAAGCCGCAGATGCTTTACCTTTACTTCAAGCAACTCTTTGCTCAGGTCACCAATCCGCCGATTGACGGTATCCGCGAAGACATTGTTATCTCAAGCAGTCTTTTGCTCGGGACGGGCGGAAACCTTTTCGAGCCGGATAAAAGCGGAACAGCCAGTATTGCGCTCGATTATCCGATTGTGACCAATAAGCAACTCGAAACGTTAAAAGAACTGGACAATGACGTGTTTAAAGCCGTAACATTATCCATGCTCTATCCCGTGGCGGAAGGTGCAAGGGGATTGGAACGCGCTTTGGCAGGTATTTTCAGAAAAGCGGATAAAGCCATCAGTGAAGGCGCCAATATCATCGTTCTTTCAGACCGTGGCGTCAATGAAGAATTTGCGGCTGTTCCTGCACTCCTCGCCTCTGCGGGACTTCACCACCACCTCATTCGGGAAGAAATCAGAACCAGCGTCGGCATTGTGCTGGAATCCGGAGAACCGCGAGAAGTGCATCACTTCTGTACGCTGATCGGATACGGTGTGACGGCGATCAACCCGTATATGGCTTACGAGACCATTCAAGACCTCTGTGACAAAGGCCTTACCGAAGGGCAAGGCTTTGAAGAAGCACAGGCACATTACATCAAAGCTTCTGTAAAGGGAATCATGAAAGTGCTCACCAAAATGGGGATTTCGACCATCAGAAGTTACCACGGTTCTCAGATCTTTGAAGCAGTCGGACTGAATAAAGACATTATAGACAAGTACTTTACGTTTACACCTTCACGAATTGAAGGAATCGGAATTGAAGAAATTGCGCTTGAAAATCAAATGAGACATGAAAGCGCTTATGCGGAAAATTCACTTTACACCGAGACACTTGAAGTCGGCGGTTATTTCCAAAATAAAGAAGATGGAGAAGAACATCTCTATAATCCGGAAACCGTTTACATGCTCCAAAAAGCATGCAGGCAAGGGGATTATAAACAGTTCAAAGCATTTTCTTCCCGCATTCATCAAGAAACCATCACACTCCGCAGTCTGCTGGAGTTTGACTATCATTCGGGAGATACCATTCCGATTGAAGAAGTGGAATCTGTCGATGCCATTGTCAAACGCTTCAAAGTGGGCGCCATGTCTTACGGTTCTTTGAGTAAAGAAGCGCATGAGACGCTGGCTATTGCTATGAACCGTTTGGGTGGAAAGAGCAATACAGGAGAGGGCGGCGAAGATCCTGAACGCTTTATTCCGATGGAAAACGGCGATTGGAAACGCAGTGCCATTAAACAAGTCGCTTCAGGACGTTTTGGCGTAAGCAGTCATTACCTCGTCAATGCGGCTGAAATTCAAATTAAAATGGCTCAAGGGGCAAAACCGGGTGAAGGCGGACAGCTTCCGGCGCGCAAGGTTTATCCTGCTATTGCAAAAGTACGTCATTCGACGCCGGGGATCGAACTCATTTCCCCACCGCCGCACCATGATATTTACTCTATTGAAGATTTGGCCGAGTTGATTCACGACCTGAAAAACGCCAACCGAGACGCGCGCATCAATGTTAAACTCGTGTCTGAAGTCGGCGTTGGCACCATTGCCGCCGGCGTTGCAAAAGGAAAGGCCGATGTTATTTTGGTCAGCGGTTATGACGGCGGTACAGGCGCATCGCCTCTCACGAGTATTCGAAATGCCGGACTTCCTTGGGAACTCGGACTTTCCGAAACCCATCAAACGCTGGTACTCAACCGTTTGAGAGACCGTGTTGTCCTTGAAACAGACGGTAAGCTCTTGACCGGCCGCGACGTTGTCATTGCCGCGATGCTCGGTGCGGAAGAATTCGGATTTGCAACAACGCCGTTGATTGCACTCGGTTGCGTTATGATGCGTGTCTGTAATCTCAACACCTGTCCGGTGGGGATTGCCACTCAAGATGCGGAACTCAGAAAGAACTTTACCGGAAAACCGGAGTACGTTGAAAACTTTATGCGTTTCATTGCACAGGAGATGCGTGAAATCATGGCAAAACTCGGTTTCAAAACCATCACGGAAATGGTGGGAAGAACCGACCGACTGCGAATGAAAGAGACCATTGATCACTGGAAGGCTTCTAAAATCGACCTTTCCAGAGTGCTCTATCAACCGTATGCCGGTTCGAGTGTCGGACGCTACAATATGCAATCGCAAAATCACATGCTTGAAAATTCACTTGGCATGACGAAGCTCCTCAGAATGTGTAAACCGGCACTTGAGAAGAAAAAACCGATTAAAGCAAAACTCAAGATTCAAAACGTCAATCGTGTTGTGGGTACTCTGATTGGGAGTGAAATTTCAAAACGATACGGTGCGGAAGGTCTTGCAGAAGATACCATTCACCTCAATTTTGTCGGTTCGGCCGGTCAGAGCTTCGGTGCCTTTGTGCCGAAAGGGTTGACACTGGAACTGGAAGGCGATTCCAATGACTACATCGGGAAGGGACTTTCCGGCGGAAAGGTTATCGTCTACCCGCCTAAAGTAGAGGGTTTTATGCCTGAAGAAAATACGTTGATCGGAAATGTCGCATTCTATGGTGCCACTTCAGGAGAAGCTTACATCAACGGGATTGCAGGCGAGCGCTTCTGTGTTCGAAACAGCGGCGTGAGCGCTGTCGTCGAAGGCGTAGGCGATCACGGATGCGAATACATGACGGGTGGACGTGCGGTCATCCTCGGAAAAACCGGCAGAAACTTTGCGGCAGGTATGTCCGGCGGTATTGCTTATATTCTGGACTTTGACCCGATTTACTGCAACACGTCGATGGTTCTCGTCGAACCGATCCAGAGCGATGCGGAGCGCGATGAAGTCAAGGCGATGATCGAAAGGCACGTGAACTATACCGGAAGTCCTCTCGGAAAGCGCGTCCTCGAAGATTGGGATAATTATGCGAAACGGTTTACGCGTGTTATTCCTGAAGGCTATAAAACCATGCTGAGCAATATCGAATGGGCGGAAACGCAAGGGCTTACCGGAGAGGAAGCTCTGATGACGGCATTCGAAAACAGCTTTAAAAATGAGTAAGGTGGTAGAGCAATGGGAAAAGCAACGGGATTTTTAGAATATCCACGTGTGGACTATAAAAAACAAAAAACCGAAGAGCGCATCGGAAACTGGTCGGAAATCCGCCTCCCGATGGCCGAAGAAACATTGAAAGAACAAGCGGCGCGTTGTATGAACTGCGGCATTCCGTTTTGCCACGGCGGCGTTATGCTCGCCGGAATGGCGGCAGGATGTCCGGTACACAACCTCATTCCGGAGTGGAATGACCTCGTTTACAGAGGGCAGTGGCAAGAAGCCTATAAACGACTGACGCGAACCAACCCGTTTCCCGAATTCACGGGGCGCGTTTGTCCGGCACCGTGTGAGGGCTCTTGTACGGAAGGCCAGCATATGGAATCGGTCACCATCAGCAGCATTGAATACGCCATTATTGAGCGTGCCTTTGCCGAAGGGTGGGTCACCGCCAGAAAAGCAAAGCCTTCAGGAAAGAAAATTGCAGTCGTGGGTTCGGGACCTTCCGGATTGTCTACGGCGTATTTCTTAAGCAGTGCGGGGCATGATGTGACCGTGTACGAACGAAACGATCGTGCGGGCGGATTGCTTATGTACGGGATTCCGAATATGAAATTAGACAAAGGCGTTGTTGAACGCAGAGTCAACTTGCTCAAAGCATCCGGCGTCAAATTTGTCCTGAACACAGAAGTCGGCAAGGATATTTCGGCTGAAGAAGTGGTCGGTAAATACGACGCGGTGGTCCTTTGCGGCGGCGCCACAAAAGCCAGAGGCATTCAAGTAGAAGGCAGTGATCTCAAGGGCATTCACTTTGCGGTCGATTTTCTCAAAGCCAATACAAAGAGCCTTTTGGATTCTAATCTTTCAAATGGCAATTACATCAGTGCCAAAGAGAAAAACGTTATTATTATCGGCGGTGGGGATACAGGGACAGACTGTGTCGGAACGTCCATTCGACACGGCTGTGAAAGTGTCTTCCAGTTTGAAATCATGCCGGAGCCGGCTAAGAAGCGAAACAAGGAAACCAATCCTTGGCCGGAGTGGCCTAAAAAGCTGAAAGTTGACTACGGTCAAGAAGAGGCCATTCTTTTGGCGGGCAGTGACCCGAGACATTACTTGGTTTCGACGAAAAAATTCGTCGGTGACGAAAACGGTCACGTCAAAGAGGTGCACACGGTCAATGTAACATGGGGCAAAGATGCAAACGGTCGATTTGGACCGCAGGAAGTACCGGGAAGCGAACGCGTATGGAAAGCCGAACTCGTTTTGCTCGCCATGGGATTCTTGGGGCCGGAAGATACACTGCCTGAGTCGTTGGCGCTTGATCGCGACCCGAGAAGCAACATCAAAGCGGATTACGAAGTCTTCCAAACCAACATCGACAAAGTCTTTACCGCAGGGGACATGCGCCGCGGTCAGA
>JASUTA010000146.1 GCA_030445805.1 Clostridiales bacterium | reverse complement strand
AAAAATTATTTTCACGTCTTTTTTGATCTCTCGAATTTTCTCCGCCGTCTTTATGCCGTCAAGTCCCGGCATATAAATATCCAAAAAGAGAATGTCCGCATTAAATTCCGAATCCATCAGTGCATCGATTAATAAATTGCCGTTTCTAAACGTGCGCATTTTTAAAGAAGGGTCGTATGCGACCAGCGCGCGCGACAACAATTCAATATCCGATTCCGTATCATCGCAAATGGCAACTTGAATCATTTAAGCGCCCCCTCTTTCCAATGAAATTTGCTTGTCTTTATATATTTTTATATCCAACTCTATCAATAATTTTACAATACTTTCTGGCGCGTAACAAGGGACTTGCGAAGAATCTTCTCCATCCGAAATTCACAATTGACCGACTCGAGGACACCTTTTATTTTAATAAAAAATCACCGCATTCTAGGGTTTTAGAAAGTATCTGACAAAAACAATTCCCACAATGAGTACGATAACCAAATTGACATAAATCAACCCCAATTCGGCACTGCCCACACCGGGGGTTCTTCCTTCATCGGGTTGCGGTACTTCATGCCACAACGTATTAACTGAAATTTCATTTCCATTTGCATCGTAATAATGGACAAACTGTTTTCCGACATAACGCTCCGCATTTTCCGGTTTTATAATCCGTAAAAACGGCGTGCTTTCAACAACACCCTGATAAATCGGTTGAGCGGCGGTATCGTCGGAGGGATAAATCGCATACGTGGCTACCCCTTGCAAGTCATTGATTCCGTAAAGCAATAGATATTTTTTCCCGTTTCCGAAAGTGTACTCGTAGAGCGGCCAGTCATCGAGATTTGCACTCAAAAATCGATATTTTCCAAAAATTCCGGCCTCTAACGTCGCTAAACCATAATGTCCGGCGTACCCTTCGCGCTCAAAAAAAACAATGAGCTGATTGCCTACCCTTTGACTCTCAATGATATTCGCATCGACTCCGTCACTGAAAAAATATTCATCAATTGAGGCTTCAAGTGACCGTGTGTTGGTCACATCTATAGAAAACGCCATATTGTATAATCCAAATAGGCACAGCAGTGTAATCACCGCAGAAAGTACCGCCCCTATAATTTGCTTGTGCTTAAGCTTTTTAAGAAAATTCAGCTCGATCGCCGGAACTTTTTCAGCATCCCCGACGTCGGCAATCATCTGTTCATAAGCTTTACGACAATTCTCACAGGTTGACAAATGTTGCGCCACAACGGCATTTGTTTCATCTGAAGTCAATTTTTCTATATAGCTTGGAAGTAAATCCTGAACCATACTGCACATCATTTCTTCTTTCACGGCTGTTCCTCCTTCGCTAATTTTTGCTTTCCCCGATAAAAAGTAACCCGTGCCCAGGTCTCATTCTTTTTCAAAATGTCCCCAATCTCGCGAAAACTGAGTTCTCCCGTCAATCTTAAATACATGACCTCTCTTGTGGTTTCATCCAAATTTTGAAGCCTTCTATACCATTCAATCTTTGATTCGTTTTTCAAAACTTCCTGTTCTACGTTTTCATTCACGGGGATATGAACCGAGAGCGTTTCAATGGGATCCGATACAAATCGATTTCTTTTCTCGATTTCCTTAATCCACAGGTGTTTTGCAATCTGGCAGAGCCAAGTGGACACTTTTGAGTCTCCTCGAAAATGCTCATATGTTCGCAACGCCTGATAGAAGGTTTCTTGTGTCAGTTCTTCCGACAAGTCGGCTTCATGAGTCAAACAGAATAAATACTTGAATACGATCTGAAAATAGTCTCTGTATAAATCATCCATATTCCGCACTCAATCACCTCCTAATTATTAGTCCCGAAAATTTGAATTTCGTTACAACCGATACAAAATTATTTTATCAAAAAATACTTTGCAGGGAGACAACCACCTGACATCTCCCTGCTTATACCATTTTGATCTTTCATTTTTAATTTGTTGCGTCTAAATGAATTGCGCATCAATAGACTGCGTGAGAATAAGAACCGTCCTTCATCATTTCTAAAAATAGATCTGCAATTTGAGGATCAAATTGACTGCCGGCGCAACGGCGAATTTCTTCGAGCGCTTGTTCCGAAGAAATCGGATCATGATAAACGCGGCGACTTGTCATCGCGTCATAGCTATCCACCACACTGAGAATGCGTGCCAGTAAAGGAATATTCGCTTCTTTTAGACCTTGCGGATACCCCTCTCCATCCCAACGCTCGTGATGACAGAGGATGCCGTCGGCTACAGCGCTTAATTCGGGAGAAGCTTGAGCAATACGGTAGCCAATCTCAGGATGACGCCGCATCTGAACCCATTCCAAATCCGTCAGCGGACCCGGTTTATCCAAAATCTGCTCCGGCACACCGATTTTTCCCAAATCATGCAATGCGCCAAGCAGCTCAAGATCGGAAATCTGACTGTCGTCCAACCCCATTCGGCGTCCCAAACGGCAAGCCATGTCGATCAAACGATCCGCGTGTTCACGGGTTTCATGACTTTTTTCATACATCGTTGCACGTATCGAAGTAATCAACGTGCTGTGCATGCTCTTATGTTCCAAAAGTTTTTGCTTATACATAACGTCTTCAGCCAACTTAAAGGTATCATGAAATCCGTCTTCATCCGACCAACGCGTGGCATGCCCGATGGCAATACTCAGAGACACGCTGTTCCCATCCTCAAACCGAATGATCTCACGGTCGCAGTCCGCCTGAATTTTCTCACAAAAAACCTTCGCCTCCTCGGAAGTTGTGTAAGGCAAAAGCAAGCAAAATTCATCGCCGCCGATTCGTGCGGCGATATCATCACTCCGCAGATTGCGTCTGAAAATCTCGGCAATGGCGGTGAGCAATTTATCCCCTTGCATATGGCCAAATACGTCATTTGTCAATTTGAGTCCGTTGATATCACCCATGACAATGGTCACAGGAAAAATCTGTTGTTCCTCAAGGCGCAAACATTCCCTTTCAAAAAAAGTGCGATTATAAAGTCCGGTTAATACATCATGGTAACTTAAAAACCGGATGTGTTCTTCCCGATGTTTTCGTTCAGTAATATCCCTTACAAAAGCACAGAACGTATCCGACCCGGGGATATAGCTTAGGGAAATCTCAACGATTACTTTTTCGCCATTTTTCCGAATCATTTGCGTTTCAAATCGATCTGCCCCTACATTTAACACGACATCCCGTCTTTGTTTCAGCAGATTTAAATCCGCCTCAATTTCTTCGACCGGCTTTCCGGTCAATTCTCCCCAACTGTACCCCAACAAGTTGCAAAAAGCTTCATTTACTTGCAAAATATGAAAAGATTGATCGTAAAGTAAAAAACCATCCATGGTTGTGGCAAGAGCCCTTCGGTATTCCTCTTCCAAACGGCGGCGATCCGTGATATCTTGGAGCACCCCAAGCACACGTCGAGGACGATTTTCCTCATCTCTCTCTACAATCGCTTGGGAGTGGAGCGCCCTCATTTTTCCGTCGTTTATCCGTTGAATGCTAAACTCAATATCATAAGGAATATCTTTGGTAAGCAACAGTTCCAACGCTTCATCAAGCATTTTCCGTTGAGATGAGATAACGGCATTTTGCGGAATTTGAAGCGGTAAGATATTATTTTCGGCGATCTCATATCCGTAAATGCGAAATGCTTCATCGGAAGCCCACATTTTCATGGTTTCCAGATCAATTTCCCAGTTGCCTGAATGTGCTTGAGCCTGTGCACGGCGCAAACGTCTTTCGCTTTGAATAAGTTCCATTTCTGCCTGATGGCGAGCTGTAATATCGATTAAAGAAGAAAGAATATAAAGAGGTTCTCCGTCACTGTTTTTTACAAGAAGCGAAGAAACCGACAACCATGCAATTCTTCCGTCTTTGCGTAAAAACTGTCTCGGCGTTGCAACGGTAGTAATGCCTTGAGTCAAAATACGTTGTTTTGATTCTTGAAGCGATATTTTCTCCGTCGGATGTGCAAATTCCAATATCGAGTGTGCAATCATATCCTCCGGTCTATAACCTAAAATTTTGCACAAAGTGTCATTAACCCGCAAAAATCGGCCATCTAATTCTACATGTGCCTGACCGATAACCGATTTTTCAAAAGCGGTGCGATACAGTTTTTCACTTTCCTGTATGCGTTTTCCCACCTTCAATTCTTCAGTGATGTCTTGAACGACGCCGATAATTTTGTGTAGATTTCCCATTTCATCGCGTTCAACATTGACATAAGTTTTAAGATTGCGTAAGGCATCATCACTCTTACGGAAAATTCGATTCTGAATTTGAAAAGACTGTTCGTCCCCTTGCAATGCCTTTGTATAAATCCCGGTAACAATTTCTCTGTCTTCCGGATGTACCAATCTTTCAAGAGCATCATGCCCGTAATCCTTCGAATGCGGCAAACCAAAAATATCACAGCATTCCGGTGATATTAAAAAATTTCTCGTATTGACTTCCAGCTCCCATGTCCCAAGACGCGCCAATTGAAGTGCCGCCTTACTACGCGCTTCCGAATCCAATAATTTTTGCTGCAATTGATATTGCTCGGTAATGTCGCTAAAGATCAAAACGACACCTAAGGTCTCCCCCTGCAAGCCACGAACGGGTGCAGCACTGTCACTGATGTGTCTGTGGGTCCCGTCTTTGCTGATTAGAACTGTATGATTGGCCAGATTGACTTTATCTTTCGTTTGCAACACAGTTCTCACAATATTTTCAGCGGGTTCTCCGGTCAAACTGTTGTAAATGCGAAAAACCTGTGCAAAAGGGTTTCCAACAGCCTCTTCCAGTGTCCATCCCGTCAATTCCTGTGCTGCGGGGTTTAAAAATGTAACTTTCTCATTTTGATCCGTGGAAATAACTCCGTCCCCCATACTTTCCAAGGTAATACGGAGACTTTGTTCGCTCTGCCGCAGCTGCACTTCTTGCCCGGCCCGCTCAATATCCTGATATCCCGATTGTAGCTGGCGAAGTCGGTGCATCGCCTTGCGAAGGTGGGCGTGTAAATTCGGCATGGGCTACCTCCCATAATGGTCTAAAAAACTTCTTTTAATAAGTATACCTCAAGTTTCACTTTTGAAAATATAAAAAAGGCAAAATTTTCGTTAATGTTTCACTTCTGTTTAAAATAGTAGTGAAGCGCGTTGTCATTGCCGGATTCTATTCAATAAAAGAATGACTCATAATATAAAAATCCTCTTGAATTGGCAGAACCTTTTTTTCCATCTTTTCTAAGGCATCGTCATAGCGTTGAGCGTCTTCTTAGACAATTTCCATGACCGGGCTGTCGTGGTAGACCCATTTCTTACTTTCCAGCGAGTTGGGAATCAGTTCTTTCACCATCATCGCTGCCGGGAATTTCCCGTTTTCAGTGCATATGTTGTATCTTTTACAACTTTTAAAGCCACTGCTGACATAATTCATCGGACTTCCAAAGATGACAATTAAATCGTATCCGAGTTCGACTGCTCGACAAAAAGAATGTGTCATAAGCATTTTCCCGTAGCCCTGTCTTTGATATTCAGGCACAACAGAAATAGGACCAAACGTAAGAATGTCCTTTTCACGCCCATTTTCATCCACCAGTTTGGCTTTTGTGTACATAATGTTCCCGATGATCTGCCCATCCAGTTCCAATACGAAATCCAGTTCTGAAATAAAATCCTCATGTGACCGCATAATATGCACTAAATAATGTTCAAATCCCCCGGGGATATAAATATTGTAAAATGCCTTCCGCGTAATGCTTTCCACTATTTCATAATCTGATTTTTCTTCATTTCTGATGCAAATGTTCTTTTTCATTTTGTATTTTCCTCGCTATCATAAGGATTCCGATGCCTCTCGTTTATTGCATCAGTAAACAAATGAATTTCTTCTATATATAGCAAAAGAATTGACAACTTTCTCATGAATGCCTTGTGAATAGCCACATTCTTTTAATAAATGTACCTATTCAACACTTTTTATGACATTCAGATGACAATCCGCTAGCATGCTGTAATGAATGATACAAGGGTTAAAATAACCAATAGAAAATCCTGAATTCTCGGAATGGGAATTCAGGATTTTTTGCTACTTTTACTGAAATTCAAGGGTTTTGACCCTATACATTATGTCCTTTCAACGCTTCAATAATAATCTTCTTCATTTCCAACAGTCTCTCCCAGGCGCCGGGTATTAGCATTAAGTCTTCGATGTTTTCGGGATTAATTTGCCAAGATAGACCGTACTTATCTTTACACCAACCACAAA
>JASUTA010000145.1 GCA_030445805.1 Clostridiales bacterium | reverse complement strand
TAAAGAAAAAAGAAGGGCTTCTAAAACAAGCCAATCGCATTAAAGAACTTAAAGCAGACCGAGATGAGATCAAGGCGAGACGCATGGAGCTGATGAGAACGTATCAGCGCGTTTTTCAGATGCATAAAGCGCAATTGGATCGCTTTAATGCAGCTGAAGCCTATTATGATCATTTGACTGAAATGTTGCCGAATCGCGTTTGGGTTATTGATAAAGAAGGCGTCGTTGAACGATGCAATGTTCAGTGCAACAGCATCAATGGGTTGCAAAAAGGACATTATTTTTTAAAAGAGTTGATTGAGTTTCCGGAAGGTTGCATGGATGTAATCAATCGTCGGGATTTTCCTGAAATTTTATTGCATTTCAGAGACGGACAAAACCTTTTAACAGCCACCGAGCGTATTTTTGAGGGGGATGTGCTTCGAAAAATTTTATGCATCTCGGTGGCTGGAGACCTGGAGCGACGGGCGCAACAGGGATACCTTAAAAAAAGCAAAGAACTCCGTATCATCAATGAAATCGGCAATATGATCAGTCGACAGTCATCAATCGAGAGTGTTTTGCATGAACTTTTGGATAAGATTCTCTTTTTCCTTAATCTAAATGCCTGCACGGTTCGTTTTTTGGATGAAGACAATTTTTTAGAACTGAAAGCCATCAGTGGCTATGCAACAGAGTTTGTATGGAAAGAAAAAGTAAATTATGACCATACACACCTTGGCCTTGCAATTAAGCAAAAAAAGAAAGTGGTACTCAACCGAAAAGAAGACATGCTTTTTGAGGACGAAATTGTTAAAAAGCCACTGGAAGAAGGACGACGGGTCGTCTATCTGCCGCTTAACAATTACAACAAAAATTTTGGTGTCTTTTCTGTTGTAAGCGATTACGATTTTACACATGACAATTTGATTTTGCTGGATTCTATTGCCATAAATATCACGATTGCCATTGAGCGTATTTTACTTTATGATCAGCTGAAAGCCAACTACTTTAAAACGGTGGAAGCTTTTGTAGCGGCGACTGAAATCAAGGCGGAGCGATTTGGGGGTCATTCCAGACGCGTTGCGGAAATCTGCAAAGTTTTATCTGAGAAACTCTTTTCAAGCGATTATGAAACAGATGAAATTTATATGGCGGGCCTTTTGCATGATGTTGGAAAACTGGCGTTTTCAGAAAATGCCGAAGAATCGCTTGCTGAAGGCGAAACAGATAATCACGGTTTGGTCGGCAGAAGAATGGTAGAAAAAGTCGGATTGGATAAAGACATTCTCGAAGGCATTGAATTTCATGATTTGAATTATGATTTGAGCAATGCATCTGACTATAGCATGAAGGAACAGCCCTATTATGCGCAAATTATTCGCCTTTCAAATGATTTTGATCTTTTGATGAATGAAGAGGCTTTCGATATGTACCGGGCGGCTAAAAAACTTGCCGAAAAGTCAGGGACAGCGTATTCACCACAATTTATTCGTATTTTAGATGCGGTCATTCACATGGAAAACAGTCCGGTGGCCTCTATTTACAAGACCCCTTCAGACTCGTCCTTGGAAGCAAATGAGCAGGAAAACAGAGAGGTTACAATATGAAATATCGATATGGGATTTTTTTATGGATGTTGATTTTCGTTATCTTTCCGCTTCTTACAATTCAGCTTTATTGGACACAGGCGTCTCTATGGACGATTAAAACCTTATTTTGGTTGTTTGCTCAAGTTGCTTTGGCATGGTTTTTTTCCGGACGTCTTGAGAGGACATTTTTATTTGACCAAAAAACAGACGACCACTTAAAATCAGATCAAACCCTTAATTATGAAAGATGCCAACCGAAATGTGTAAATGATTTATTTATACTATCAGAGAGTCTGGAACGTCTGATTGAAACATATAGTAGTGAATGGGCCTCTTCCAATGCCGACATATTACTCTACAAAGATCGCATTTTAACACTGGAAAAGTCCTATCAATCGCTTGACGAAAAAATCAAGACGCAAGAGACCGTTAATCGTATGCTTTCCGACAAATTGACTCAGCCGGTTGTTTTGCTGGATGAATCCGGCATCATTTTAGAAGCCAATCCTGTTTTTGAAGAACGTTTGGGTTACAACCGCGGGGAAACAACGGGAAAACCGCTTTCACATTATACCGGGGATGAGGATCCCCTCTTTTCGAGTGGCTCCCCCATTGCTTTTAAAATCGGAAAACTCGGTCAAATTGAATACATTACTTTTCATACACAAACGTTAACAACGGGGAATATTCTCTGTGTTGGGCGCTTTCTCAATGATGATTTGATGGTTCAAAGTCAAATTTTGAGAAAGAACAGAGAACTGGAATACATCAATCAAATCAACTCTTCATTGATCAGCAATTGGAGCGTTGATGAATTGCTTGAAAACATCATCAAACGCATCGATTATCTGTTTAGCATTCAGGCCGGCATCATTCATATCCTGTCACCCGAGAAAGAATGGCGTTTGAAAACGTTTGCTTCTAAGCATTTGGGGAAAGAAGAGATAGAAGCGTTACATCTTGAGCGTCACTTTTCCGAACAGTGGCTTAGCAATCCCCAGATTGAGACTGTAAATTTTGAAAGCTCGCGTGTAAAATCAATTGTTTTGGCACCACTTGAAGTTGCCGGAGAAGTGATTGCCGTAATGAGTATTGCTTTGATTCAGCCGATGAGTGAAAATGATCTCAATATATTGAGAATGTTTACCAATCAGGCTTCCATGGTCGTCCAACGCGCTTTGATTTATGATCAACTCAGAAAGCAATATCTCAATACGATAGAAGCGCTTGTCAATGTTATTGAAGCAAAGGATAAGTATACGGAAGGGCACTCCAGGCGCGTTTCCAGGTTTGCAGTTGAAATCGCCAAAGAAATGGGCTATAGTAAGGAAGAGATTGAAGACATTGAGATTGCCGGATTACTTCATGATATCGGAAAAATCGGCATTCGTCAGGATATCTTAACAAAACGCGGCCGATTGACAAATGATGAGTACGCCATTATGAAACAACACCCTGAAAAGGGATATCAAATTTTAGAGTCAATCAATCTGAAACCTCAGATAAAAGAAGCGGTTCTCTATCATCATTTACGATATGATTTGATGGGGTATCCGGATGGACAAACATTGGATGTCCTTCCGACTTATGCAGGTATTATCGGTATTGCAGATGCTTTTGATGCCATTACATCCGCGAGATCTTATTCGGAAGCACGAAGTATAGACAGCGGTTTAGAAGAGATTAAGCGATTTTCGGGAACACAATTTGTTCCGCAACTCGTCTCTGTTCTTGAAGCCTTGATAAAAAATGATCGTTGGCGTATCAAGCACATTATAGACGATGACGTTTTCAATTTGATTGCAGAAGGAGAATTCAATGTCCTATCGAGCTTTATATAGGCAGTGGCGCCCCGCCGATTTTGATGAAGTAATCGGCCAACACCATATCACAGCCTCTCTAAAAAATCAGATCAGCGCACGGACATTTGGACACGCTTATATTTTCTCGGGAACACGGGGGACGGGGAAAACCTCGACAGCCAAAATTTTTGCAAAAGCGGTCAACTGTCTGAATCCGAAGGACGGTAATCCGTGTAATGTCTGTGAGAATTGTAAGAGCATTATAGAGGAACAATTTATTGATGTCGTTGAGATGGATGCGGCATCCAATAACAGTGTTGATGATATCCGCGAATTGAGAGAGCACGTCAAGTTTTCTCCATCTAAAGGCAGTTATAAAGTGTATATTATCGATGAAGTGCATATGCTGTCACAGGGTGCATTCAACGCTTTGTTAAAAACCCTTGAAGAGCCGCCGGAATACGTCGTGTTTATTTTGGCGACGACTGAGATTCAAAAAATTCCGGCAACGATTTTATCCCGCTGCCAGAGATATGATTTTAAGAGGGTTTCCTATGAAGAACTTTTAGAACGACTGGAATCCATTTGCAAGAACATGGGCATTGTCTACGAAGAAGAAGCACTGAAACTGATTATTCAAAAGAGTGATGGTGCCGTACGGGATTCTCTTAGCAGCTTGGATCAATGTCTCAGTGCTCGGGAAAACCGCTTGATGTTGGAAGACGTCGTTGATATTCTCGGCGTTGTCGAACGCACACAAGTGCTCTCGTTAATTCAAATGATTGCTCAGGGGGAAGGCGAAGCCGTTCTCCGAATTGTAGATGATTTGATGAAGCAGGGAAAAGACCTTCAACCGTTTATTCAGACGATGCTTGAAGTGTATAGGGATCTGATTATCGTTAAGATGGTTAAAAGTGACCCCGGTGCTCTGATCAATGGTTCCGATGAATCGGTAGAAGCTTTAAAAGAAGCTTCTTTTGATATTTCTCAAACGCATATATCCAGAGCAATGGAAACGCTGATCGAACTGTCTAAGTCTTTGAAGTTTTCTCAAAATAAACGTATTGTCTTCGAATCGGCGCTTTTGCGTATGATGCACCCTGAAGTAGAAGAACGTTATGATGCTTTGCTTGAACGCATTGAACGGCTTGAAAAGCGGATTGCATCTGAAGGAATTAGACCGACAAAGCCTAAACCTGCACCGTCTCAGGATCATAAAGTAACTCAAGAGACTTCGGATAACGTTGTAAAAGCATCTGAAATTGAAAAAGCATCCAGTGATGAAGAAGTATCCAATGATAAAGAAGTATCCAATGATAAAGAAAACCCCTTGTATAGTAAGGGACAAACGCAAGAAGTGGAAACAGTTGAAAAGGAATCGGCTCCCGCTGAAAAACCCGAAATTGAACATCTGATTGAATTTTCGGACCGAGAAGTAGACCTTAAGGCGGTTAGGGCGATTTGGCCTGAGTTTTTAGAAAAGCTCAAACATGAGCGAAAAGGTCTTTACCCGATTTTACAGAATGCACAGCCGACAGAAGTAGACGGAGGAAAATGCGTGATTTCATTGCCTCCGGATAATGGTTTGTTCCTTGCAATGCTGTCCACCGGCTCAAATGCCGAGTATCTGGAAGAGGCATTTTCAAATGGGATCCAAAAAAGAATGCACCTTGAATTCAATTTAAAAGAACCTGAAGCCGTATCGAAGTCCGTTGATGCCGATGCATCCGATTCGCCTGTGGACTCAGAAGAAGCGGTGAGGTCTTACTTTAAAGAATTTGAAGATGTGCTTGTCATTAAGAAATAGACGGTCAAAAAACTATGAATTTTAGGAGGAAGAAAAATGGCTAAGGGCAGAGGTCCGCAAATTCCCGGAAACATGAACAATATGATGAAGCAAATCCAAAAAATGCAACGCGACATGCAGGATGCGCAAACGGAAATAGAGTCGCAAACATTTGAAGCAACTGCAGGCGGCGGGGCCATCAAAGTGGTTGTCAACGGTAAAAAAGAAGTCATTGCGATTGAACTCAAACCCGAAATTGTTGATCCGGACGATATTGAAATGCTTCAGGATTTAATTATGGTTGCTGTCAATGATGCACTTAAATCGGCCGAAGAAACCATGTCAAAAAGCATGAACAAATTCACCGGAGGCTTAAACATGCCTGGACTCTTTTAGGAGGAACCATGCGATATATCCCGGCGATAACAAAGCTGATTGATGAATTTTCGAGATTACCCGGAATTGGTCGTAAAACCGCACAGCGATTGGCGTTCTATATTGTCGATATGGAACCGGCCAGGGCGCATCAATTTGCGGAAGCGATTCTGGATGCCAAGCGAAAGGTGCACTACTGTGAGCGCTGTTTCAATTTGACAGAAGAATCCCTTTGCGATATCTGTTCCGATCCCAAGCGAGATCCGGCACTGATGTGTGTCGTAGAGACGCCGCGGGATTTGATCGCGGTCGAAAATACAAAGGAATACAATGGAGATTAAACCAGGAGCTATTGGACTTTTAAAATTTCCTAATACTGACTTAAATCCTGGTAAACTAAGACCCGTTCTTGTAGTAAAAAGGCCTCCGGAAAACAAGGAAGATTTAATTATTTGTGCCATAACTTCTCAATTGAACTATTATAATCCAGATTGGAATGAATTGATTACAACACAAGATGAAGATTTCAAAAAAAGCGGATTAAAAACAGCCTCAGTCATCAGGAACTTTAAAATGGCAACGATATATGAGCGTGTTATAGAAGGTTTTATTGGAGAAATTTCTAATGAAAGATTATTAAATATCTATAGGAAGTACACTGAGTTTTTCGCCAACAAAAATGAAAAGCAATAGACAACAGAACGGTTTCCCTTGCTTTTGTTACTCTTAATCCTTTATTTATCAAGAGCAGGAAAATACATCAACAAAGAACAACTGGAAAAAAGTTTTCAGAAAGAAC
>JASUTA010000144.1 GCA_030445805.1 Clostridiales bacterium | reverse complement strand
CTATTATTACTCACGGGAACAGCGGGGGACTATATTGAAAGTATTCCGCAAGTGGTGATCATCGCCCTGTCGGCATCTTATCTCGTCGCCATTTTCGCGATTCCGACATTTTCTTATTTGTTCTTGGAACCTTCAAAAAATGTGGAAAAACCATCGCGCATTAAGCCGTTTTTCACAAATTTATTGGAGCGCGCGTTTGATCACAAGAAGGCTACATTTGCCATCGTCTTAGTGTTGATTGTCATGGCCGGGTATCTCGGAGGCAATCTCGGGCTCAAATTCTTCCCGATGGCAGACACCGACATGGTGTATATGAACATTACGGCAGAATCCAGTACGAGTATTGATGAGACGGAAAAAATTGTCGATCAAATTGAAGCCATTATCGAAGAACAGCCTGAAGTGGTCAGCTATACCGCCGCCATCGGAGACGGGTTGCCGAAATTCTATACGACACTTCCGCTGTCTACGCAGTCAAATGACTACGCACAGATTATGATGAAACTCGACCTGTCAAAAACAGATCGGTTTAAATCCAATGATTACTTTGTCGACTACCTTCAAAATCAAATCGACGGTGCGATTGCCGAGGCAACCGTATCAGTCCGGGAGCTGGAACAGGGCGATCCTTCCGGATCGCCGATTAACGTCAAACTGACGGCAGATTCCATGGAGGAACTCTCCGCAGTGGTTTCCGAACTGAAAGCCGTTCTGGTAAATGTGGAAGGCACGGTAGGTGTTTCGGATAACTTATCCGAAGAAGTCTTTGAGTTTGAAGTGACGTATGACAATGTCGCCGGAAGTTATCGCGGTGTCAGCTTATACGACATGGAAAAAGAAATCGGTATCGCCCTGAGAGGAAAGACGGCTTCTATACTCAAAAATGACGGCGATGAGTCTCCGATTATTGTAAAAAGCGATATTACGACAAAAGAAATGCTTGAAAATCTGGAAATTAAATCGACGGCGACCGGCCAAAAAGTATTGCTCAAAGACATCGCGGATGTCACACTCGTGAATAAATCACCGGTCATCAAGAAGGTCGACCGTGAACTATCGGCAACGGTCAGCAGTGATGTCAAACCCGGATACAACTCCGTTGAAATTCAAAATACGTTTGATAAGCGCATTCAGGATTTAGACATGCAGGGCGTGAATCTGGAATACAAGGGTGAAAAGGAAAAAATCATCGACTCGTTCGGAGACATGGGAATCCTGTCCATATTTTCAATCATCATTATCTATGGTATTCTGTTGATACAATTCAATTCGTTTAAACAGCCGATTATTATCTTTGCGGCAATTCCGCTCTCTGTGATCGGGTCGGTCGTCGGGCTGACGCTTTTCAGACAATCGCTTTCTTTCACGGCAATGCTCGGTATTGTGAGCCTCTTCGGGATGGTCGTCAACAACGCAATTATTTTGATCGACTATATCAACGGGGAGCGCAAGGAAGGCAAAGACACGCGAACCGCTTGTGTCGATGCGGTGGGCAGACGCTTCAGACCGATTATTTTGACGACGACCACAACGGTGATCGGTTTGATTCCGCTGGTACTCACAGGCGGCGAACTGTTCCGGCCGATGGCGATCAGTTTGATGTTCGGATTGCTGATCTCTATGTTCTTAACATTGGTATTGGTTCCGATTATTTATAGTATATTTATGAAATCTAATTAGGAGGGGACGCGCATGGGCTATATTTTGATTGCTGATGACGATTCGACCATTGCCAATCTCATTTCAGACAGCCTTGAAGACGAAGGCTATGAGACGAAGACGGTCGGAAGCGGTACGGAGGTCATTGATCTGGTAAGAACGGAATCGGATCAGATTGAACTCATTCTTCTCGACATCATGATGCCCGGCGTTGACGGACTGGAAGTCTGCAGGCAAATTCGGCAAGCCGTTGCCTGCCCGCTCGTTTTTATCAGTGCAAAAGCATCCAGTATGAACCGAATTGTCGGCCTCGAAGTCGGGGCCGACGACTATATAACAAAACCATTTTCTATTATGGAAGTGGTCGCGCGGGTCAACGCCCATATTCGCCGCGAAAAGCGCAATACGACGGTTTCAAAAAGTGCGTTGATCAACATGGGACAGATGGTCATTTCTCCTGAAAAGTATCTGGTCACTTTAGAGGGTATAAAAATAGACTTGTCTACGCGCGAATTTCAGATTTTACTGCTCCTTGCGCAAAACCGAAATCGGGTATTGTCCCGGGAGGAAATTTTGAATGGTGTTTGGGGCAACACATATGCCGACCTAAATCTCGTAACGGTGCATATTAAAAATCTGAGGGTGAAGCTGGGCAGTCACGGAGAGATGATCAAAACGGTTTGGGGCGTCGGCTACAAGCTGATTGCACCGGAGGTGTAACGCAATGAATATCAAACTGAAAGTGACGCTGTTTCTGCTCCTTGCCTTTTTTGTGAATGCGGCGTTGGTGTTTTCGTTTTATCAATTCTATACGCTTGAAGAAATCGGGGAACGTTTGACGGCGCTTTCCGACCGCTACCATGAAACCGGTGAGACAATTCGCACATATCTCGGTGAGAATCCGGATACGTCTCCGGATGAGCTCATCACCTATTTGGAAGGAGATGCATTTACCTTTTATGACATTGAAATCATCAGTGACTCCGATGGGACGCTTTACGAGCGAAGACGGGATATCCCAGGGGATCAGCGCGTGATGTCACAGATTTTGTGGGAAGATCAATCCGGGGATCATTATACGATTTCGTTCGGGCGGGATATCAATTTTCAGCGTGCCTATGTAAAAGTCGCTGTTTCAAAACTCGTTATTTTTGAAATTTTTCTGATGTTTATTACGGTTGTGACGGCATTTTTTTACATCAATCATGTGGTTTCAAAACCGCTTAATGTTTTGAGGCATCAGTTCAAAACCTTTCATTCCAAGTCGCATGACGAGTGGACGGATGATCGCGGAGATGAGATCAAGCTTTTGGATTCGGCGTTCGGAGAATTGACAGAGGAACTCAAACACTCTAAAGAAGCACAGAATGAGTTGATCGCCTCCATTTCACATGATATAAAAAATCCACTCACATCGATTATGGGCTATACGGAGCGATTGATTGAAACGGAGCATTTAACTGAAACGCGGAAAGACAAATACCACCGAACGATTTTGGCAAAAGCCAATGACATCAAGCGCATGCTGGATGAATTCAATATGTACATTGAGGGTGAAAGTGGTGTTCTGGTACGAGAACCGATTGAACTGAAACCGTTTATCGAAAATATCTGTGAAGAATACAGCGAAGAACTTTCGGGCATCAATCGACAGTTTTTCAGAAACTGTACCTTGGCGGAAGACACCGTGATTAATATGGATTCGACAAAGATACGTCGAGTGATCAGCAATATCATCGGCAATTCCGTTAAATATGCGGGAGAAGGGGCCAGCGTTTATTTTTCCTGCATTCAGAAAAAAGATGTTGTGGAATTCAGCATTGAAGATACGGGCGAGGGTGTACCCGATTCGGATTTGGAACGCATTTTTGATCTGATGTTTCGATGCGGTACGGATCGTAACCAGGGAGAAGATCAGTCGGGAAGCGGATTGGGACTGACGATATGTAAGCGCATCGTTGAACAACATTCCGGGGAAATCATTGCTTATAAAGGCCAGTACGGTGGTCTGGGCATCCGTTTTACTCTGCCGATTTACATGGTATAATAGTAGGCATATAAAAAGACACCTGGCAAGACATATGACAAGACGTGTAAAAAGGACGAATGATTTGGAGAAAAGTATGTTTAAACCGATTGAAAGCAATAAAGTGTATATGCAGATCATCAGCCAAATTAAAGAACGCATTCGTTCGGGAGAACTGAAAAAAGGAGACCGATTGCCTTCCGAACGGACGATGTCGGAAGAACTCGGGGCTTCAAGGGCAACGGTGCGGGAAGCCATTCGAGCGATGGAGCTTATGGGGCTGGTACACTGTGTTCAAGGAGAAGGCAACTTCATCACCAGCAATATTGAAAACAGTTTGATTGAACCGATCTCCATGATATTTATGCTGGAACAGGGCAATTTTGGAGAGATCAATGAATTGAGGCGGGCTTTGGAGCTTGAGGCGGTCAAACTTGCCTCGAATCGTATTTCAAAGGCTTCATTGGATCAATTGGAAATTTTGTGCCGAGCCATTGAAAGCGATGATCGTGAGACCATTCGAGCAAAAGCGGATCAACAGTTTCATTATGAGATTGCCAAAGCTTCGGGTAATATTTTCATCATCAATATTCTCAATGCGGCCGCTTTTATTATTGAGGATTTTATCAGAGACATTCGCATTAAGATCCTTTCAGATACAAAGGGCGGTGATGTTATGAACACGCACCACCGGGGTATCCTAGAGGCTTTGCGAACCGGAGATACGGAAAAAGCCGTTTACTTCATGCAGGAACACATGAAATTAATTGATCGCTTTATGTCCTGCTGCTAGTGTGAATTTTAGTTTAAAAGGGAGAAATACATTATGTCGGGCTCTATATACGGAACGCTTTTCAGAATTGCCACGTGGGGAGAATCTCACGGAAAGGGCGTCGGTGTGACCATCGATGGTTGCCCGGCGGGGTTGCCGCTTTCCGAAGCGGATATTCAAAAGGATTTAGACAAGCGAAAACCGGGACGTTCACCGTTTGCCACACCCAGAAAAGAAGCGGATGAAGTTGAAATTTTGTCGGGTGTTTTTGAAGGAAAGACGACCGGAACGCCGATTTCACTGATTGTTTATAACAACAACCAGCGTCCTTATGATTACGATGAAATTTCAAAAATATATCGCCCCGGGCATACGGATTATACCTACGATCAGAAATACGGATTTCGGGACTACAGAGGCAGCGGGCGTTCGTCGGGGAGAGAAACCACGGCTCGCGTAGCGGCCGGAGCCGTCGCAAAGAAAATTTTGGAGGCACTCGGCGTCAACGTCATGGCATACACGGCTTCAATCGGACCGGTTGAAATTGACCGGTCGCAATTCGATGCTTCCGAAATTTGGCGTAATTTTTTAAGCATGCCGGACAAAACGGCAGTAGGCCCTGCGGAAGCCTATCTGACTCAATTAAAAGAAGAAGGCAATTCCTCCGGCGGCAGTATTGAGTGTGTCGTTACGGGACTCCCGGCAGGGATCGGAGAACCTGTCTTTGACAAGCTGGATGCCAATCTTGCAAAAGGCCTCATGTCAATTGGTGCCGTAAAAGCGGTTGAAATCGGAGCGGGAATAGCGGTTTCCGAAAAAACCGGTGTCGAGAACAATGATTTTTATCGGTATGATGATGCAGGGCAGCTCTATAAGGAGACGAATTATGCGGGCGGCATTGTCGGCGGCATCAGTGACGGCTTTGACCTTTTTCTCAAAGTACATGTCAAGCCGACGCCATCCATCCATGCGCCACAGCGAGCCGTCAATAAAATGGGTGAGAATATTGAGGTGCAAATTGAAGGCAGGCACGATCCGGTTGTCGTCCCAAGAGCGGTGATTGTCGTTGAAGCCATGACGGCTTTAACACTGGTTGACTTGCTTTTAATCAATATGTCCGGTCAAATGACGCATGTGTTGAAAGTATACAATAAACAATAAAAATATAGCGTACTTTTTTAAAATTAAAGTTAGTTTTATCATCCTGATATATTTACAATAAGGTGAGTGCTAAAAATTATAGTTGTAAAAGGAGTTTAGGGGATGAAGAACAAATTGGTATTAGTGTTGCTTGTATTCATGCTGATTTTAGCAGGATGTTCAAACACAGCAACAGAAACGACGGCGGCTTCAACAGATGAAGCAACAACCGTAGCAACAACAGTGGAAGAAACAGAAGCAACAACCGTTTCACCGGCAGCGGGAACAAGCATCATTATTGCGACGACAACCAGCACGCGAGACAGTGGATTGCTCGACGCTATTTTGCCGGATTTCCAAGCGAAGACGGGTATTGAACCGAAAGTGATTGCCGTCGGAACGGGACAAGCGCTCCAAATGGGCGTAGACGGTGAAGCAGATGTGCTCCTCGTCCATGCAAAAGCAAGTGAAGAGGCATTTGTTGCAAACGGTGACGGCCTCGAACGTTTTGACGTTATGTACAACGACTTTGTAATCGTCGGACCGACAGGGGATCCGAACGGTCTTGCCGGAAATGATGTCCAAGCGGCTTTAACGGCAATCTATGACAATCAATATCCGTTTGTTTCAAGAGGCGATGACTCCGGAACAGACAAAAAAGAAAAAGCATTCTGGGCAAGCTATGACTTGACTCCGGAAGGCGACTGGTACATTTCTGCCGGAAAAGGCATGGGCGATGTTCTG
>JASUTA010000143.1 GCA_030445805.1 Clostridiales bacterium | reverse complement strand
GAAACAAAGGCGGAGCAATGTCGGGAAGCTTATGGGCGATACCTCGATTTCATGCACGCTTGGTCGGTGAATCCGAGAATTGATCACGTCATGAAGCCCTATTTTCCGAATAATGAATAATGTATTTTGAATTAATTATGCACAATATCGAATTTAAAAGTATATTTATCGAAAATTATTCGACAACTATCCGATAATGAATTGACTTATGGGGTGGGGTCTGATACGATAGCTTTGGTGTAAAAATCCAGTGAAAGATCTTGCTGAAAAGCATAACGATAAAGTGAGGTGTATGGATATGTCAACAGTAGTTGTTTTGGGTACGCAGTGGGGTGACGAAGGAAAAGGAAAAGTCATCGATTACTTAGCGGCCGAGGCGGATGTTGTAGTCAGAGGTCAAGGCGGAAATAACGCCGGGCACTCAGTCGTTGTGGGCGATCAAAAATACGCGCTTCATCTGGTTCCTTCCGGAATCCTGAATCCAAAAGCGACGAATGTCATCGGAAACGGTGTCGTCTTTGATCCGGAGGGTTTTCTCAAAGAAGTTGATGGGCTTGTCAAACGCGGTGTTTCCGTAGATTCTGTCAAAATTTCAGACCGTGCGCATGTCGTTTTCCCGTATCACAGAGAAATCGATCGTTTGGCGGAAGAAGCACGCGGCGCCGAGATGATCGGTACGACGAAAAAAGGTATCGGCCCGTGTTATATGGATAAAGTAGAACGCAGTGGAATTCGCGTTTGCGATTTCATTGACCCGGAAGTTTTTGAGCCGCTCTTCAGAGCGCGCATTGCGGAAAAGAATAAAATCATTGTCAGTATTTATGGCGGAGAAGCAATGGATGCCGATGCGATGGTTGAACAATACAAAGTTTATGCCGAAAAAATCAAACCGTTTGTCGACGATACGTCTTTGCTGGTTTACAATGCATTGCGTTCGGAAAAGAAAGTCTTGCTGGAAGGCGCTCAGGGCACACTGCTCGATTTGGATTACGGTACCTATCCGTATGTAACGAGTTCTCACCCGACATCAGGTGGATTTACCATCGGCTCCGGTATCGGACCGAATGAAATCAGCACCGTTGTAGGCATTACGAAGGCCTATACGACGCGCGTGGGCAAGGGGCCTTTTGTTACGGAGCAAGACAACGAAACAGGAGATCGCATTCGCGTTGCCGGAAATGAATTCGGAACCACTACAGGGCGACCGAGACGTTGCGGATGGCTGGATACGGTGATGATTAACTATTCGAAACGCGTCAACGGCCTGACTTGTATCGCCTTGATGCTACTGGATGTCCTGACGGGATTTGAAACCCTCAAAATCTGTACGGGCTATCGATACAACGGTGAAATCATCGATTCTTTCCCGGCGAGCCTGAAAAAACTGGCCGAGTGTGAACCGGTTTATGAAGAACTTCCGGGATGGACGGAAGATTTGACGGGTATTGACTCGTTTGATGCCCTTCCTGAAAATGCAAAACGCTATGTCAAACGCATTGAAGCGTTGGTCGGACTGCCGGTGAGCATTGTTTCGGTAGGCCCCGATCGCCGCGAGACCATTGTTCGCGATGCGATTTACTAAGTAGGAAATGAATCGGCATTTGAAGGATCGTATCAATGCCTTTGAAGTGTTTTTTAAGAAGTCTAAAAACAAAGGACCGTTCGGCGCGTAAGTACGTCGAGCAGTCCTTTTTTTATGCCATCCATCAACCGTTTCTGCGCGTTTCCCAGCGCACATCCGGTCCGAAAAATTTTAGGAGTTGATAGTGTCCCTTAATTCGAGAGTCGATGCGATCGTTATAAAGCGTTCGAATTTCGGAGAGCTTAATGTTTGTCGAGAGAACGGTGCTTTTTTCCGCGAGAATTCGGGCGTTGATGATGTTGTAAAACTCTCCGATGGTGAAGCTGTTGGGGACTTCGGTTCCCAAATCGTCGATAATGAGTAAATCTACGGAAAAGAGCTGATCGTAAGCCATTTGGACGAAGGCATTGCCGCGATCGGTAAAGGCGCGGCGTTCGAGAAGCTGAATAATGGAAAAAGGCGTCTGATAAATGACCGTATGTCCGCGATCAATCAACGCTTTGGCAATGCAGTTGCATAAAAATGTTTTGCCGAGTCCGCTCGTTCCGTACATGAGTATATTTTTTCCGTTCGGAAAAGTATCGACAAAATTTTCTGTTTCGGCGAGAATGATTTTCATGTTTTCGCGTTGAGTCAATTGTTCTTTCGGCAGAATTTGGCCGGAAAAGACGTTGAGATCAAAATGATTGAAATTTTGCTTTTCAAGCTGTTTTTCGATATTGGACATTTTGTAAGCGGCGCTTACCAAACGCTGGTTTAGGCATTGGCAACGGGTTTGATCATCAAGATAGCCGGTATCTTTGCACTTTTCGCATCGGTATTCCAGTTCAAGATATTGAGGTGAAATGCCGTGATCCGTTAAAAGGACAGCTTTTTCACTCTTTAAGGCATCGAGTGTGGCTTTGAGTTCTTGAAGCAGGGAATCGGTCTTTTCCGGTTCTTGAAGAATGGCTTCAGAAATGTCACGTCCGATTTTTGCCATTTGAGCATCAATTTCGCGAAGATCGGGCAGAGACTCATAGAGTTCGGCGCGCCTTTGACGAAGTGCGCGCTGATTTTCGGCGCGTTGTCGTGAATAATCCTGTAAAATTTCTCTTATTAAGTAATCGGACATAGGGTTTTAGGTATCCTTTCAACGAGATCGCGAATCCGTGGTTTTGTTGAGCAAGAGCGCTTCGAGTTCTTCGTCGGAATAAGTTTGCTCTTTTTCAATGGTATATTGCTTTCTGCGCGTCGTTTTCTGCGGCGGCTGCGGTGCGGCGGCTGAAAAGGCCTCATAGGTGAGGATGCCGTCGTTATGCAGTTTTTCAAAATGTTTGTCTAAGTAATTGAAGTTGACGCTCAGCGTTTTTTTAGAAATATCGGTCAAAATCGGATACAGCTCTTCGGGTTTAAAACCGTACACGTCGATCCACTTGTCTATGAGATCTTTTTGGCCCTGATTTGGTGTATTATTGACGCCTAAGAGGTGAAGTACTTCTCTATAGATGGAGAACCGTGCGGATTCGGCATCAATAGCAGCGTTGATTTGATCGAGAGTGGCATAGCCTCTGTCGACCCATTTTTGCAGCAGTGTTTTAACGGCTTTAAACTGTCTGCGACTTTGAACTTTGTAACTGTATTCAAATGCCCGAAGTAAGATGGATTCATCCGAAAAGTAGTAATCCCAAAAAGTACCGAGATCACGGCGTTCCACATAAGTCAGCGGGCCGGTTATTTTTTCGACTGATTTTATCAAGGATTTGAAATCCGAACGCTGTGCGCGGAAGGTACTCGGTGTTTCGGATTCCTGACGACGGGCTTTGTGTTTTGGCGCATAGTTGTTCTGAATATAAAGCTGTCTCAGAGAAAGGAATTCGACGTCGTATCGGGACGGATCTTCTTCCTGAGTGAATCGACGTTCGACCAGGCCTTGTTTTTCCCAATACACCCATGCTTCCAGTACATCTTGAAGCGGAATGCGAAGGGTTGCGGCAAGGGCGCGATTGTCCATTTCGCGTTCGGATTTTGACAGCATCAGGCCCATGAGATAGACTTTGACGTGTGTTCCGCTTGCAGCCGGCATGAAGTCGGACACAAACAGGTTTTCAATATTCAGTTCCCCTAAGTCAAAATCTGTCGATTTTTGATAAAAGCCCATGAGCACCTCTTTCGTATGTATAGCCATTATACCATTTAACCTCGGTTAGTTTAACAGATAATTTTACGGCATTTGCGTGAGAAATGTGACAAAATGCGAAAAAAATCAAGGGGGTTCCACTAGATATGGTATTTAAATATACAGAATATGCATAAATATTGGAATCTATTTTCCGAAATAACCGAAACGGAAAAATAGTAATTTATCTATTCCCGAACATGTGCTATAATGAGAATGGTATTTACAAGAGACAAGAAAAAAGTTCCTTATATTAAGGAGAATAGGATGGGGAAAAGAAAAGAGAAATCTTATAATAAACACGTGTATAAACGTGCGAATTATAAGTATTACGTCAAGGGCGACAGCAAGATTGAGCGAGGCGAGAGACTGGCTGAATTGGCTGTAAAGGGCGTGGCGCTGGCATTCTATCCTTTCTATCTCGTCTATTCCGGGATAAAAAGTGTTGCTGGAAAGGTTCAGGCATTTTCTAAGAACCGAGTCAAAGCTTCCGACAATGCGGGCAAACGGACCATTACATATTTTAGTAAGGGGTCGTCTGTCTCTGGATTCTTGAAAACATCAAGAGAAAAAGCAAACAATTTCATATTGAAAATAGCACCGTTTGTAAAGAGATACAAATGGCAGACTGCCGCAGGCAGTGCCATGGCAGTGCTTCTCGCAGTTGCTTTGATTACGTTCGGAACAATGACGCCGAATGCGAATCTTGAAGCAAATGCAACCCATGTGGTGACGGTTCCGGGCCAGTCGGACTCAGAATCGGAAACCGGAGATGCGTTTGAAGCAGTCGATACCGCTTCTGTTTCCGAAGAGGCCGCCGCGGTTGTTGCGGTCCCTGAGTTCAAAGTACTCAGTGTCGCATCGGTCAAAGCGTATCAAGTAACTGCCGACGGCGTCGCAATAGCAAACTTCAAAACAGAAGAAGAAGCCAATCAGTTGCTCGATGAACTCAAAGCAAAGTATACGACGCCGGAAGAAGGCTCAGAAGTCGAATATGTTGAAGTCGGATTCAGCGAAGACGTTGAAGTGACGAAAACCTATTTGGACATCATGAATTTTGCCGGATATGATACGGTCGAAGATGCCCTTGCTTATGTCATTAAGGGTACAAAAGAAGAAAAGACGCATATTGTTCAAAAGGGTGAAAACTTTTGGGTAATTGCAACGTACTATGGCATTAGCCCGTATGATTTGGAAGCGGCCAATCCGGATGTAAAACCGGAAACCCTTCAAATCGGTCAAGAGATCAGCTTGGTTGTTCCGAAACCGCTTATTGGTGTTAGAACCGTTGAAACGGCAAGCTACACGGAACAAATTGCATATGATGTCGTTTATGAAGAAACCGGTTCGCTTTATAAAGGCGAAACAAAAACAAAAGTGAACGGTGTCTACGGTGAGTCGGCAATAGAAGCCGAAATCATTCGTGAAAACGGACGTGAAGTTTCGAGAAACATTCTTTCCGAAGCAGTGGTTTCCGAGCCGAGTTCACAAGTGGTCTACAAAGGAACCAAAGATCCGCCTCCGAGAATGGGGACGGGGACGCTTATCAAACCGGTCAGCGGTGTAATTACTTCTGAATTCGGTTCATGGCGTTGGGGTTACAGACATACCGGAATTGATATTGCGGTTTCTGTCGGAACCAGCGTTAAAGCGGCTGACGGTGGCGTCGTCACTTTTTCGGGATATTCAAGCTCTTACGGTTATTATATTATTATTAACCATGGCGGCAATATTTCGACCCTTTATGCACACAACAGCAAATTGCTTGTCAGTGCAGGCGACAAAGTCTATCAAGGTCAACAAATTGCCTTGAGCGGCAATACCGGACACAGTACGGGTCCTCACGTTCACTTTGAAGTGCGCGTCAACGATGTTGCTAAGAATCCAAGAAATTATGTTAATTTTTAATGATAAAGCGAGTCTCTGGACTCGCTTTTTTTTTGCCTTTCGTATACAATAGGGATAAGTGTTACGACTTAGTTGTTAAGGAGGCGCTCAATGAACAACAAAAAAATACTGGTTGTCGATGACGAAAAGCCAATATCGGATATCATTAAATTTAATTTGTCAAAAGAAGGGTTTGAAATCGGTACGGCCTTTGACGGGGAAGAGGCTCTTAAGAAAGTGTATCAATTTCAACCGGATCTTGTTTTACTGGACGTCATGCTTCCGAAGCTGGACGGTTTTCAAGTCTGCCGGAAAATCAGAGAGAGTTTTACCATGCCGATTATTATGCTGACTGCCAAAGAAGAAGAAGTGGATAAAGTCTTGGGTTTTGAGCTCGGCGCGGACGATTATATTACAAAACCTTTTGGGATGCGGGAGCTCATTGCCCGCGTGAAAGCCAACTTGAGGCGAATTGACCTTTCGGATTCGGAAGGTGGTTCCGAAACACATGTGATTTCTGCCGGGAAGCTCAATATCGATTTGGATCGATACGAAGTGTCTAAGGACGGCGGCACGATTGAACTCACTTTGCGTGAATTTGAACTGCTTAAATTTTTGGCGACCCAATCCAATCAAATCTTCACACGTGAACAGCTTTTAAAGGACGTCTGGATAGCTGGAACTGTTAGCG
>JASUTA010000142.1 GCA_030445805.1 Clostridiales bacterium | reverse complement strand
TCCGAAAAACCCAATTTCGTCCGAGCCTGTTTCCTGGTCGTCTTAAAAAAGCGATCCATAACCGGCAATCCCGTATAACGCATCTTTTCTGGGAATTTAAAGTACGTGCGCGCTTCGTCAAAAGAAAGCATCACCACATCCACAAAACGGCTCAAAATGCGATTGGTCATCCCGGGAAAGGCATTTTGTTCATGCACGGCAGTCGGCACGCCTCGGAGCGCCGCCGCAAGTACACAGGTTCCGGCAACATATCCGCCGGTTCCGATGACGACATCCGGTTCAAAATTTTTGACAATCTTCCACGACTGAAAAAAACTTTTTACCAAACGCCAAAGCGACTTGACCGTGCGAAGACTCAGTTTCTTGTTGAGTTGTACCGCTTCTATGCCCTCATAAGGCAAATGGCTCGGAACAATGGTACTTTCCATACCGTTTTTAGAACCGACATACAATATTTCCGTTCCCGGTTTGTCGTGTTTGATGCGCTCCGCTATAGACAACGCCGGGTAAATATGACCGCCGGTCCCGCCGCCCGTTATGATAATCTTCATTTTTTTCTTCATATTTTTCACCTCGAGTCGGTATGGTTCGAATGCTTGGATATGTTGAGCATAATTCCGATAGACGTCATCATGATCAGCAGACTCGTTCCACCGTAACTGATGAGCGGCAATGTCACACCGGTAGCCGGCATGGATGATGTCGCCACCGCAAAGTTCATCACCACTTGTAACGCGATCATTCCGGTAACGCCCGTTCCGAGCATAAACGAAAAATAATCGGGTGCATTCATTGTAATTTTCACACAGCGATAAATCAAAATCAAAAAGAGAATCAACAGCCCCGCCGTGCCGATCAGCCCCATTTCCTCGCCGACCGTCGCTAAAATAAAGTCGTTTTGCGGTTCCGGAATATACAGTTTATTTTGAGTGCTCATACCGATGCCGACTCCGAAAACGCCGCCCGTTCCTAGGGCATACAGGGATTGAAGCACTTGCCATGATTCGTCTGTTTGGTATTTAATCGGGTCTGTAAAAGCAATAAAGCGTTCCAACCGATAGCTTTCATGCCTGATTAACAAATACCCGGCTCCCCCTGCCGCAGCGCCCATGATTAGGACGTAAAGCCATTTCAGGCCGGCGACAAAGAGCATCAGCATTAAAATTCCCGCGAGCGTCATAGCCGTACTCATATTGGGCTGCAACATAATTAAAGCCGCTTGTCCGGCAATAAAAAGGAGATAAATGCCCAAAATGACGGGGTCGTTCAATTTTTCATGGGTTTTTTCCAAACTGTACGCGAAAAATAAAATAGACGTAAATTTGGCCATTTCAGCCGGTAAAAACCCTTGACCGCCAATATAAATCCAACGTTTTGCGTTGTTGACAATGGTTCCTCCGAAAAGAACGTAGACGAGCAACACCAAACCGATCAGAAACAAAGGAACGGCAACTTTTCGATAGACGCGATAAGGGACGACGGATGCGATGAGCATCATCACCGTTCCAAGCGCAATCCACCTGAGATCCGCCAAAAAGAAATGCAGTTTATCGACGTTCATCTCCATCGCATAGTAATAACTGGAGCTGAACACCATCAGCAAGCCGAAAGAAACCAAAATCATCGTTACGGCAAGTAGCGGATAATCCATTCCTTTGGTTTTCATTTTTCCTCCCAGTGACCCATTTCATTGACAATTGATTTGAAGTGATCGCCTCTGTGTTCATAACTCTCATACATATCCCAGCTTGCACAGGCCGGAGACAGCAAAACCGCTTCTCCGGGGAGTGCGTTTTTAAAAGCATTTTCGACAGCTTGATCTAGTGTATCCACACGCTTGATTTGCGTGTATCCTTTTTCGGTTGCGGTCTGCATCCAAAGATCACGCGTCTCGCCGAAAACCGTCACCGTCTTGATTTTGTCTCCGAATGCATCAAAGAGGTCATCGAAACGGTTCCCTTTGTCCATCCCGCCCGCTATGAGATGCGTCACTGCCTTCATCGCTTCAATTGCTTTGAGGGCAGCGTCCGGGTTAGTGGCTTTTGAATCGTTATAAAAACGAACACCCTTGACTTCTCCGACAAATTCAATGCGATGCTCAACCCCGGGAAAAGTCTTGAGCGCACGAACAATCGCATCCACGTGAACCCCGGACAAACGCGCAACCAAGATTGCTGCCAAAGCATTTTCTACATTGTGACTTCCGAAGATTTTCATATCGTCAATGGCGCAATAGTCTGTCTCTTGACCGTCAATGCGCGTCACAAGACAATTTTTATTCAGAAAAGCACCTTGTGAAACAGGTTCTTTTCTGCTGAAGAAAAACACGCGGCTTTTAGCACTGTCCGCCAGTTCCCGTGTCACAGGATCGTCCCAATTTAAAATCAGGGCATCTTCTTCATTTTGATTTTCAAAAATGCGCGCTTTTGCCCCGATGTAATTTTCCATGGTTTTATGTCGGTTTAAGTGATCCGGCGTGATATTGAGAATTGCCGCAACATCCGCTTTAAAATCCACAATGCTTTCGAGCTGAAAACTGCTGAGCTCCGTAACAAAAGTCATCTCATCCGAAGCGCGGCAGGCTTCCGAAACCGCGGGAACGCCGATGTTTCCCACAACGCGGTGCGGCCTTTTGTCCGCATCAAACATCGCGCCGACCAAAGCGGTCGTCGTCGTCTTTCCGTTGGTGCCCGTAATGCCGACAAAATGACCGTCTGTCAATCGATAAGCCAGTTCAATCTCACCGATGACCGGACATCCGATCGCCTTCAAATCCTGTATGTAAGGAATATCCAGAGGGACTCCGGGACTTACGATTACGCGATCATACGGTTTCGCCTGCGGTCGGCGCTCCCCAAGCGTCAAAACCGCGTACTTTTCAATTTCATCGGCCAACGATGATAACTGATCCCGCGTCTTGGCATCATAAACCGTCACAAAAGCCCCAAGGTCGCTGAGCACTTTGGCAGCAGCGGCGCCAGAGCGTGCAAGCCCGACTATTAATATGCGCTTCCCTTGAACATCGACTTTCACAATTGCCTCCCTAAATCCTAAAAAATTAAATAAAGCCCCACAATACTTGAAACCAGCGTGATTGCCGAAAAGAGCCAAACAATTTTCGTTTCTTTCCAGCCCGACAGCTCAAAATGATGATGAAGGGGCGCCATTTTAAAAAACCGTTTTCCCGTGCGTTTAAAAACACCGACTTGAATAATTACCGACAGCGCTTCCGCGAAATAGATGATTCCCACAATCGGAACCAAAAGCTGTATTTTAAGCAAAATGAACATTGCAACAACGTAACCGCCAAGGGCCAGTGAACCCGTATCGCCCATAAAAACTTTAGCCGGATACCAATTAAATTTCAAATAACCGATCAAAGCGCCCATCATTGCCACCGACGTCAACATAACCCCCATATTGCCGACAACAAGACCCGTTATTGCAAAAAATACGGAAATGACAAGCGTCACCGAAGCACAAAGTCCGTCGAGACCATCCGTCAAGTTAACCGCATTGTCCAGCGCCAGGATAACAAAAATAGTCACCGGGTAGAAAAACCAACCAAAATCCACTACCCGCCCGATAAACGGGATATAAAACCCCGTGCCGAGTTGTGCTGACATAACCGTCAAAACAATTGCTCCGATCAATTGCAGCAAGATTTTTTGATAAGCTCTTAAGCCGAGATTATGATGCCGAACCACTTTCAAATAATCGTCCATAAAACCGATAAAACCAAAAATCAGTACAGCGGCGATGGCAACGGATACACTGTAAATTTCAAACGCGAGGCTGAGCATAATCGGAATCAGGAATCCGACGATGAAAATAACACCGCCCATGGTCGGCGTTCCACTCTTTTTCAAATGTGCCTGTGGACCATCCTCCCGTATCGCCTGACCGAATCGGGCGCGTTTGAGCATTACATTTCCGGCAAAAAGGGCTGACAACAGCGCCAGAACAAAAAATACTGCCGGGTGATTTAATAAATCGATCAATTTCATCGTAAGCTTCCTTCCTGGTGCATCATTTTATCATCTGAAAATTATAAACGATTACGGTTCAATAGACAATATCACTGTCGAATTTTTTTCGACAACTGTACCGGCTTTCGGGAATTGATCAATGACCACACGTGTTGTGTCATCAATTTCAAGCGGTTCGGTTGTATACTGTAGTGACATGCCCTCCAGCGCTTTTGCCGCCTCTTCGACGGTCAATCCGCTGAGATCCGGAATGGTCACTTCCACCTTACCGCTGTCTTCCGGAACAATGTTTCGGTACCTCAAAATATCTTCAAAAATCGCTTTTACAATCGGCGCAGCGACATAACTGCCACCGATTTCATCTCCGTTTTGCGGTTCATCAATAGCCACGAGTACCACAAATTGCGGGTCTTCCATAGGCGCTATCCCCACAAAGGAAGATAATACGACATTGTCATCATAGACACCGTCCACCAGTTTCACACTGGTTCCCGTTTTTCCTCCGATGGAAATACCGTCAATAGCCGCTCTTTTACCGCCTCCGAGTTCAACCGTACTCTGGAATAAAGTCCGCATTTTTTCGGATGTGGATTCGGAAATCACTCTGCGCGTCACCGTCGGATCGTATTGTGTCTTCAAGTTGCCATCGGCATCATAAACCGCTTTTACAATCATCGGTTCCATCAAGTTCCCGCCGTTGACAAGGGCTGAAACCGCCCTTACAAGTTGGAGCATTGTCACATTGATTCCGTGTCCGTAAGAAAGCGTTGCCAATTCCACAGGCCCTATATTTTCTTTTGCCTGTGTAATACTGCCGGATTCCGCCGGAAGATTGATGCCCGTTTTCTCCATAAATCCGAATTTATCAAGATAATCGTACATGCGATCAACTCCGATCGCCGAAATGATTTCAATAAAAGCCGGATTGCAAGAATTGATAAACGCTTCCAGGAAAGTCTCCTCACCGTGGCTGCGTGGGTAATACCAACAGTGCAATTTGACGCCGCTCACAATCTTATAGCCTTCACAGAAGAATTCACTGTTCAAATTGAACAAGCCTTCTTCAAGTGCCGTTGCAGCCGTAATGGACTTGAAAATAGAACCCGGTTCATACGTATCGCTCAAAACCGGATTACGCCACATCTGATTCCAATAATCCAGCTTTTCTTCACTGGTCATAGTCGCCCATGTTGCCTCATCCATATCGGATTGATACGTTCTCGGGTCGTTAAGGTCAAAATCAGGCTTTGAAGCCATGGCCAATATTTCTCCGGTATTCGGATCCATAACAATTGCGGAAGCCCGCTTTGCAGAATAAGTTTCGAGGGCCTCCGAAAGGCGTTGCTCAACAAAATACTCAATTGCCGTATCAAGGGTCAATTGAACAGAATCGCCATCCGTAGGCGCAGTAAGGTCGTCCTCCCCGTAAGCGAGCTGCCTTCCGTGGACGTCTGTGGTGACATAATAAAGCCCGCTATCCCCGGCCAATTCCATATCATAAGATAATTCCACGCCGAGGAAACCTTGGTTGTCGGCATTGACATTGCCAATCAAGTGCGCCGCCAGGTTGCCGTAGGGATAAAGTCGCTTGGTATCTTCCGTGATGGAAATCCCCCAAAGATTTTCGCCCCTGATTAAATCAGCCTCACTTTTAGTCATATCCGACACAATTCGGACGAGATCAGTCGTCGCGCCGGTCATTTTGTTCAGAAGCTCCGTCCCGTCCAGACCTAAAGCATTGGCAATAATATCAGCCGTCTCCTGCTTTTTGGAGATACTCTCTACATTGGCCCAAACCGAATAGGTTTTAATGCTGAAAGCCAAAATATCGCCGTTTCGATCGACGATATCCCCACGCTTCGCAGGGACGACAATGCTTTTATTTTGCTGCTGTTTTGCCCTTTGCGTCAAATCATCACTCCAAAAAACGTGAATGTAGACGAGGCGCCCGACAAGCGCCAGCATCAGCAGAGAACTTACAATAAAGAGAAAAAACAGACGATTTCTTTGACTTTGCATCCATGCCTCCAAAAAACCATTACCCTTATTATACAACTTTACCTTGTACACAGCGATGTTTTTTTTAGTGCTCACAACAAGACTTGCAGAGAAAAATAAAGGCCTGCTTCCGCAGGCCCTGTTTCATTCTATTTGAGTTTGAATAATGCCGAAATAAAATCAATGACGCGAGACCCCTCACCGTCACCACCTGAGGCTTCCGGGTTATCTGATCCGGAAGACTGAACCGTTTCGGAAGCAATCTGGGCATCTGTATCCGACAATGCAAACTTCACCGAACCGTCTATATAGACAATCTGGGATTTCGTCGGATATTGCATATTCAGACTTTCTTTTGCGACTTTTTCTATCATCTCAT
>JASUTA010000141.1 GCA_030445805.1 Clostridiales bacterium | reverse complement strand
GCTTTTTAATCATTACATTCTACCTCCTTCTATCAGAATGGCACATCGTCATCATCTTCAATGGATTGATAATCGTCAAAACTACCGCCGCCGAAACTGAAATCTTCATCTTTCGGCTTGGATGGGTTCTTGTCGCCCCATTCCAGGAATTCAACGCGGTTTGCAAGGACTTCGGTGGTGTAACGGGTCTCACCTGTATTGCTCTTATAAGAACCCGTCTGTATAGATCCCTGAATAGCGACCAGTCGGCCTTTGGAAAGATATTGCGAACAGTTCTCAGCCTGCTTGCCCCATACGACAATTCGAATAAAATCTGCCGTGGGTCTGCCTTGACTTTCAAACTCTTGCTTCTTTTCCCGAGTCAAGCCTTTGTCGATCGCCATAGTAAAATTGGCAACCGCCATTCCGCTTCCCGGAACAAATCGAAGCTCGGGGTCTCTTGCCAATCTTCCGATGAGTACTACACTATTCATTCAGAACACACCCTTCCATCTATTTTTCTTCCAAATTCACGATGATGTAGCGAATAACGTCGTCAGAAATCTTGTAATTTCTTTCGAGCTCAGCCGGCAATGTCGAGTTCGCTTTGAAGGTTACATATACGTAATAGCCTTCACGGATTTTTTCGATCTCGTAAGCGAGTCTTTTATTGCCCCACTCTTCGACTTTTTCAACTTCACCGTCTGCGTTGATGATCGCCTTGAACTTGTCAATGGCTGCGATGCGTTGTTCTTCTTCGATAGATGGTCGCAAAATAAAAATCGTTTCGTAATTTCTCATCTTTACACCTCCCTATGGACATAATGGCCCCCGTATCCGAGAGCAGAGAAGCTGCGGCCAATGGCCACACCTACAACATATGAATTATATCATTCGAGTTTCTATATGACAAGCTTTTTTTATTTCGGTACGGCTTCTCCGTTTCTGGTAATGGATTTGATGCGTTTTTCCAACTTGACCCTGGGAATCCAAATTTCTTTTCCGCAAGTGGTGCATTTGATGCGAAAATCCATGCCGATTCGCATGATTTCAAACTGATTTCCTCCGCAGGGATGCGGTTTTTTTGTCGCAATTTTATCACCAATCTCAAGCTTTAAAGGCATCTGTATTCCCCCAATCCATTTGAACCGCCCGGCTGCCTTGAAGCGTTTTAATATAGTGAAAAAGCCGAACACCGGTTTTTTCTTCATCCGTCAATTGCGCCATCACCTGACTGTGATCGTCACATTCATATTTCAGAGACAACCCACAACTCGCCGTTATTTCCCGAGGCGTCGGGATCAATTCAATCGCAAATTGATTGAGCAACAGGCGTTCAAAGTGGATCGCCTTGTGTGTCGAATCGAAAGCAATCAACATATATTCTGTCGTTTCCATAGCATGCTCCTAAAGCGTAATGGTATTTCCTGCTTCGTTCATATATTCAACAATCGTGTACATGTTGGTAATCGCACCGACTGCAAGCATTTCTTTCAACTTGTAGTAGTCCAGACACGTTCCGCAGCTCCAAATTTCAGTGCCGCCTTGCTCTAATTTTTTCAGTGATTCAATGGTCGCCATATTCACTGTAGAAAGTTTAATCCCCGAATTGACGAGCAAAATCGCTTTTGGATACGGCGTGTATTCGGAAAGCGCATACAAATACCCTTTCATTAAAATTTCACCGAGTCCATCGTCCCCTTTTCCCATAAATTCACTGCCGATGAGGATCACCGTATTGGCTAAATCCGGTTTGCTTTCGGGCAATTCTTCCGGAGCGCCTTCATATCCGCCTTTGAAAATACTGACTTCAAAAAGCTCACCGGACTCTGTAACCGTATAACTCAATTTCAAACTTTTTGCAAGCTTTGAAACATTATCTCGTGCCACCGCATTATCGACAACAGTAACAATGTTGCCTTCCTTTACACTGTCCAGTGCCTTTTTTGTTTCGATGACAGGTTTCGGGCAAGCGAGTCCCCTGGCATCAATCCGAATTTCCATATAGAGAACCTCCTCTAACTACAATTTCAGCGTGCCTTCAATGAGCACCGCGTTAAAAACATATTGCAACAAATTGTGATTATAAAAGTATATAGCAAACGTGGACTGCTCAACCAAAGAAACAGCCTCGCGTGCAAATGCAAACGTTTGAAAGAAAGTTAACATCGCCAGGACAAAATAAACGCTGATCAAACCGACTGCAGCACCGATCAACAATCCGCCGCCATGGTTGAGTTCCTTGATCAGGGGGAGTTTTGAAACCACTTTAGCCACTAACGCCAAAATGCCGAAAGCTATGAGCAACAGCAAAATCAAAATCAAAAATCCCAAACCATAGACGATCATCTCAGCCATATGACCGGCAATTTCATTCACAAAATCAACCGTCGTTCCGATCGCTTTATCGCCGATAGCCGTCATGACTGCAGTCGTCAATGCTTCCGGGAAGTTGAGCTTCTGAACGGCTTCGGTCATTTGAGACAACGTCAGTGACTGACTGATTCCCTCTTTATACCCGAGGATACTGTAAAGATAAGTTCTGACATAGCCGGTGATCTGCGGCAGCGGATCCCACACATACAGTCGCAAAGCATCCGTAAACGGCTGGTAGAAAATGCGCGCGATAACAATAGAGGCAATCCACTTGAAAAACTCTATCAACGTAATCAGCATCCCTTTTCTCCATCCGGTATACATGCTGGTCACGAGAATCGCAATGACGATCCAGTCTGCTCCGTTCATGATTTTGCCTCCTGAAATGATTGATATTGCGTTAAATAATCGGTATTTCTTGGATCACCCATTTATCGTTTGGAATAAATTTTAAGTGCATTTTCATACTCGACGGCAAAGCCGCCGTCCTTGAGCACATGAACCCCTACAATGGCGGATTCGGAAGGATAGGATTCTATAACCGCTCCGTCTGTTGCAACAAACATCAACTGACTGTCACTGTAAAAGAGAAATTTATCTCCAAAATCCACAATGCCCTTAACATCTGACATCGGTGACTGAAAAGCCGTCGTCTCATTGCCTGATGCATCCACTCTTAAAACGGATTCCGTTGAAGTCCCTTCTGAAAGAACCGCTTCTTCCTTTGACATCAAGAGGTACATCGCTCGATCAGACTCATGATAGACAAATTTTAAAAGCGTTCCGTCAATCGGCGTTTTTGAAAGTACCGTACTCTCAAAATCATACTGAATCACTTCACTGTCGGTAACAACCCAAACGCATCCGTTTTGAAGGTGAAGGGCATACACGATGTCTTCTGACAAACTGCTCCCACGGTCAATACTCCCATTAAAAGTTGCAAAAACAAGCTTTGTATCGAAAGGGTCTTCATCCAAATCCAAAAGCACTGCCACCAAATCTTCTCTGGAAGCATCGATGTCAAAGTCAATCACTTCACCGCTCGGCAGAGTCGTCGTCGCAATGATTTCCAAAGTTTTGTCCAGAAGCAACAGCCGATTGTCCGATAAAAGCACCCCGATGTGATTTGAATCGAGCACCTTAATGCGTGCCACACTTCCGAGGCCGCTGTGCGTCGCCGTAATATTGCCCTCTAAATCCAACAGAAACAAATTGCCCGATTTCTTTTCCGCAACCGCAATACTTTTCCCTGAAGCATCTGCTACGACGTTCTGGGAAGCGAGGTCCTTTTTCCAGACCGTCTGCCCGTCTTCGGAGACGTATTCCACCCCAAGGGGGTCTACGACAACATAGCCTCGATCCGCCTCAAACACAGAAGCTCGGTACTCAAAATCGTTATTTTGATTGAAAACAACTTCACCTGCGACTTTATAGTCTTTTGAAATCATGCGTAAAGACCAGCCGATCATTGCATCAAACCTGAAAACCAGCAAAAGGCACAGCAATAAGACGGTCAGTGAAAACCCGTATCCCTTTTTCATTGATTCGGCCCCTTTTCAGAACTCGGCCTGCGTTTCCCGAAGTACTGATAAAAGTAAGTTTTAATGCGTCCGTTGTAAAGTTTTCTGTTTTTCGTGGCTCTTTCACCATAAAGTGCTTCAAAGCCTTCATGTGAGGTCAAGATGTATTTAGACCACGTTGTATACGGCGCGAAAACACGTCCCATCAATCGATAAAGCGCTTCCGCTTCAGAAAGTGCATTCAAGCGCTCACCATAAGGCGGATTGCAAATAATCGACCCGAACGGCGCTTTTGTAGAAAACGCCTCCACATCTCTGACCTGAAGATGAATCACCTCATCAACCCCTGCAACCTCGGCATTGTGTTTCGCAACGCGGATCGCCTTGGGATCTTTATCATACCCTTGGATAGAAATCTCCTCTTCCTGACGAATCGCTCCGTATGCCGCAGTGCGTTCCGCCTTGTACAGACTGTCTTCTATCCATTCCCAGTCCACAAACGCAAAAGTGCGGTTGAGTCCGGGTGCTATATTTTGAGCCATGAGCGCCGCTTCAATCACAATGGTTCCGGAACCGCAAAACGGGTCAATCAGCGGAATATTCGGACGCCATTTGGAAATAATCAGCAGTCCCGCCGCCAAAGTTTCCTTCATTGGCGCTTCCGTACCGATTTCACGATAACCCCTTTTATGCAGTCCGGTTCCGGAAGCATCCAGTGCAACAATGACTTCATCTTTTAAAATCGAAACTTGGATGGCATAGTCCCCCTTTTCTTCGGGAAGCCACTCCACACCGTATTTTTCAGAAAGCCATTTACTGCCCATGCCAAGTTCTGCACAGCGACCTTTACCGTGCGCAATTTGTCGAATGACGTGAAGCAGGCCGTCTGTATTGCCAAAGGAAAGGCCAAAATCTGTAATGCCGCGTTCTTGAAGTTCCATGGCAAAGGCGATGGTACCCCCCAGTGAGATGGTGTCGAGTCCCAGAATATCGGCTTCGTAGTTGACGGCGTTAATCCATGAAAGATCAGCATTGTCAATATTGGCGCCGAATAGACCAACGGTTTCGTATTCTGGCCCTTTGACTTCTTTGTCGTTGACCATGACGCGCCGCTCGCAGCGGATGGGACAACTGATACAGCCGCTGTTTTTGACGAGCAGCGTTTCTGCCAGCGTTTCGCCGCTGATGGCATCGGCATGCTCAAAATGTCCGCGTTTAAAATTATGTGTTGGCAGTGCATTGTTGGCATTGGCGATATTGACGAGCCCTGCAGAGCCGTATCGGCCGAGTGTTCTGCCGGTCATAGGATGGCTTTTCAGAAAATGAACCCATTGTTTGACATACCGATCAAAAGCGGGCTTATTGTAAATTGGCTGCTTTTTTGTACCAAAGGCGACAAGTGCCTTAATGCGCTTCGACCCCATGAGTGCCCCTGCACCGCCACGACCGGCTACGCGCTCACCCGAAACGGCACAGGCATAGTGTACGCCGTTTTCACCGGCTGGCCCTATGACGAGTTTGCCGTACTGTTTGTGAAAATGTGTTTGTACTGCTTCTGTATCCAGTCCCCACAAAGCGGTTGCATCGGTAAAGGTTACTTCGCCGTCGACGATAGCAATTGTAACGGGTTTTTCTGAACGACCGGTGATGATGAGGCCATCGACACCTGCCCTTTTCAGCATGACGCCAAATTGACCGCCGCAGTTTGAAGACGCAATGCCGCCGGTAAGTACGTTTTTAAAGGTCATGTTAAAGCGGCTTGACGAGGGTGCGCCGGTACCGTTCATCGGACCTGTATTGACGATGAGCACGGCATCGGGAGACAACGGGTCGAGACCTGCGGGCAGTAAATCATAGAGCAGCTTTGCGCCGAGAATTTTACCGCCGAGGTATTGCGAGAACATCGCTTCATCAATTGGGAAAGGCACCACTGTTTGATTATTTAAGTTGATTTTTAAATAATGCGGCAAGTACATCAGGCATCACCTCCTGCGGTCATGGTAATAACATTGAGCGGACACGCTTCTTCACAGAGCCGGCATCCGACACATTTTGCAGGCATCGCCAATTGTGCATAGACGTTTAAGTCACCTTTAAAAGCAGGCGTTGAAATGGTAATGCAGTCAAAATGACAAATGTCGACACAAATGCTGCAAGCGCTGCAGTCTTCTGTTTTAAAAGCGGGTTTAAGCCATTCGCGCCTCGGCTGCTTTGTGGCGGTTTCACCGCTGTCATTATGAATGGCGCCAGCCGGACAGACTTTCCCGCAAACACCGCATGAAACACAACGCTTTGCATTGATTTGATGCTGTGCTTTGCGCTCGCCGGTGATGGCCATAACGGGACAGACATTTTGACATGCTGTACAGCCTATGCACTGGTCATCAATTGAAAATGCCATTTTTGCCTCCTATATGCTAATCATCTGATAGAGTTTGAACATGTCTTCTTCTTTAAAGAGCTTTGGCACGGGATACAGCGGATGCGCCTCTGACATGGC
>JASUTA010000140.1 GCA_030445805.1 Clostridiales bacterium | reverse complement strand
TTAATGTTCCAGGAGACATCTGCCAATCTTTTTTCGTAAAAAAAGCCGATCGTGTGAACGATCGGCTTTTCATGTTTAATCCTTTTTAAAACTAAGCTTTGGCATACCCTGCAAAAATTTTATCCAGTACGGCAACCAGCGCATCAATATCGGATTTTTCAATAATGAGCGGTGGAACGAATCGAAGGACTTTACCGGAAGTACAGTTGATAATAAACCCTTCCTCCAGCGCTTTTGAAACGGTCTCCGCACCTTCAAAAGCCAGCTCAAGTCCGATTAAAAGACCTTTTCCCTTGACTTTAACTGCAAATGGATAGGCATCTACCAGCTCTTGAAGTTTCTGAGCAAAGTACGCACCTGTATCTGCCGCCGTTTCCCACATCTTCCCGTTCACAATGGTTTCCATCGTTGCAACACCGGCTGCACAAGCGACGGGATTCCCGCCGAAGGTAGAACCGTGGTCGCCCGGTTGCCATGCCGAAGCAACTTTGGCCGTGGCCAGTACCGCACCGAGCGGCAAGCCATTGGCAATGGCTTTTGCGAGTGTCATAATATCCGGTTCGATGCCTGAATATTCATAGGCAAAGAGTTTTCCGCTTCTGGCGATCCCACATTGAATTTCATCGACAATCAGCAATGCGCCTTTTTCGGTACAAATTTCTTTCGCCGCTTTCAAGAATGCTTCTTCTGCCGCCGTAACGCCGCCTTCCCCTTGAATCGGTTCGAGAATCACCGCACAGGTTTTATCGGTAACCGCCGCTTTCAGCGCCTCAATATCATTAAACTTTGCAAATTTGAATCCACCCGGCATAGGGCCGATACCTGCTCTGTATTTTTCGCTGTCCGTTATGCTGAGTGCACCGAATGTTCTGCCGTGAAAAGAACCGCTCATGGCAACAATTTCATTCTTTTCTGGACCATAGTTTTTGCTCGCGTATTTTCTGGCCAATTTAATGGCCGCTTCAATCGCTTCTGTCCCTGAATTGCAGAAGAATGCTTTGTCAGCAAAGCTGTTTTCAACCAAGATTTTCGCCAATTTGACTTGGCTGTCAATCCAAAAATAGTTGGATACATGCGTCAATTTTTGCGCTTGCTCAATAATTGCGTCCACAACCACTTTCGGGCTGTGTCCAAGGCTGTCGACTGCAATTCCCGCGAGAAAATCTGTATAAACTTTACCTTCGCTGTCAATCAGTTTACAGCCCTCTCCCTTTTCAAAAACCATAGGAAGCCTTTTATAATTGTACATTAAATATTTTTCGCCGTCGTCGATAATGTTTTGTTTATCCATTTCCTTCTCCTTTACTTTTGTATCAGGGTTCCGACACCGTCGTCCGTAAAAATTTCAAGTAAAATGGCATGGGATTTTTTGCCGTCAATAATATGACACCTTTGAACGCCTTTTTCAATAGCGCTGACACAACATCCGACTTTTGGAATCATGCCGCCTGTGACGATGCCCTGCTTAATATAATGGTCCACTTCATCTATTTTGATTTCTGAAATACGTGTATTGGGATCGGAAGCATCGCGGAGCACGCCGGATACATCCGTCATAAGCACCAACTTTTTTGCACCCAATGCGGCGGCAAGTGCACCTGCCACTTCATCGGCGTTGATGTTATACCGGGCACCTTGCTCGTCCACACCGATCGGAGAAATCACAGGAACATACCCTTCCCGAATCAACAGCATCAAGAGATCCGACTGAATGGTTTCAACCGTTCCGACCAATCCCAAATCCGGAGACTTTGCTTTTGCCAAAATGGTTTGGCCGTCTTTTCCGCTGATTCCGATGGATTTGACGCCGTTCCGGCCCAAAAGAGCCACGATTTCAGAAGCAATTTTTCCCGAGAGCACCATTTCTGTCAGTTCCATCGTTTTCTCGTCCGTAACGCGCAGTCCGTCAATAAACGTTGCTTTTTTGCCGTACCGCTGCATCATTTCCGTAATTTCGGGGCCACCGCCGTGTACAATGACGGGATTGATGCCGACATATTTCATCAAGGCAATGTCCCGAAGCACCCCTTCTTTGAGCGCACGATTGCTCATTGCGCTTCCGCCGTATTTGACGACGACAATTTCATTGTGGAATTTTTGTATGTAAGGCAAGCTCTCAACGAGAACACTCGCCTGTGTTTGCGGAGATATTTTCATCATGAACTGCCCCCAATCAGGTTCTGTAAGCGCCGTTTATTTTAACATATTCATAAGACAAGTCACAGCCCCAACCGACAGCCTTCGCGTCGCCAATGCCCAAATCCACATCGACTTTGATGTCGGTCTCTTTTAAAAGTGCCGCTACATCGTCTTCCGAATAATCGGTTCCCTGTCCGCCGGCTACGATTTGAACGGCTCCTACAGCACTGCTCAGCGTCACAGTGACAATATCAGGATTCATTTCACAACCTGAATAGCCAAGGCTGCATAAAATTCTTCCCCAGTTCCCGTCTTCTCCGAAAAAGGCCGTTTTAACGAGATTTGAATTCAGAATGGATTTTACGGCAATCCGTGCTTCTTTTTCTCCGGTCGCTCCGGATACAGCCACTTCAATAAATTTAGTCGCCCCTTCTCCGTCCCTTATAATCGCCTTTGAAAGGTGTTCAAGTACATGGAACAAAGCCGCTTTAAATGCTTCGCTGTCCGCAGAACCTTCCATTAAAGTAGCGTTCTGTGCCGCACCGTTTGCAAGGACGACACACATGTCGTTGGTACTGGTATCACCATCTACTGTGATCATGTTGAATGTTTTGTCCGTGATTTCAGAAAGCAGTTTCTTCAGGTACACCGGATCAATCGCCACATCCGTTGTAACAAAGGCAAGCATCGTTGCCATATTCGGATGAATCATGCCGGAACCCTTTGCAATACCGCCGATCGTTACTTCTTTCCCGTCGACAGTCAGTTTTACGGCGATGCGTTTTTCTTTTGTATCTGTCGTCATAATCGCCGCAGCCGCATCCAGACCACCGTCTGCACTGAGTGCCGCTTTGGCCATGGTTATACCCGATAAAATTTTATCCATCGGCATTTGGACACCGATGACTCCGGTGGAAGAAACAATCACTTCTTCGGAGGGAATGTTGAGCAGTTCACCGCAAAGTTCACCCATTGCCGTTGCATCTTCAAGACCCTTTTGTCCCGTGCAAGCATTGGCATTTCCGCTATTGACGACAATCGCCCTCACCTTTCCGTCTGCAACGTGTGCTTTTGACACCGTTACGGGCGCCGCACATACTTTATTGGTTGTAAATACAGCTGCCCCCACTGCGGGAACCGTACTGTAAATCAAAGCCACATCTTTATTTGCTTTTTTTATGCCCGCATACACCCCACTGGCTTCAAAGCCTTTTGCCGACGTCACATGACCGTCGATCACTTGAAAATTTTGCATACTATCCTCCAAATCACGGCCAAAGCGGCATCTGAGAAATGCCGACCGTTTCCTTTAATCCGAACATGAGGTTCATATTTTGAACCGCTTGGCCCGCCGCACCTTTGATCAAATTATCGATTGCACTGACGAGTACAATCCGATTGGTTCTGGTGTCCAATTTGTATCCGATATCACAAAAATTCGAACCCGCGACCGCTTTTGTCTGAGGAAATTCTCCGCTTGGGAGCACTCTGACAAACGGTGCGTCTTGGTACGCTTCTGCATAGGCCTTTGCAATTTCCGCTTCCGTAATGCCTTTTTTAGGCTGTGCATATATGGTGCTGAGAATCCCCCGCGTCATCGGAATCAAATGCGGCGTAAACTGAATGAGGACCGGTGTCCCTGCTGCGTCTGAAAGCAATTGTTCGATCTCCGGTGTGTGGCGATGGGTACCGATTCCGTAAGCTTTTACACTTTCATTGCTTTGTCCGTACAAACTGCCATCGGAAAGATTCCGCCCTGCTCCGGATACACCGGACTTTGAATCGGCAATCAATCCTTCCGAAGAAATGAGTCCCGCTTTTAAAAGCGGATACGTTGCAAGCAAAATACTCGTTGGATAGCACCCAGGATTGGCCACCACATTTGCCCCTTTAATTTTTTCTCGGTTGATTTCAACCAGCCCATATACCGCTTGAGAAAGGGCATCCAATGCGATATGCGGCGTTTTATACCAAGTCTCATAGACTTTAGGATCTGCAATTCTGAAATCCGCGGAGAGATCGATGACTTTAACGCCGCTTTCAAGTCCTTTTTGAACCGCTGTTTGACTGAGCCCGTGTGGGAGCGCACAAAAGACGACATCTGCATCACCGTAGGGCTTTTCACCCTCAACATCGACAGAAATACACCGGTTTTCAACAATCCCGCGCAGATGCGGATACATCACACTATAAGGTTGTCCTTCATTTCGCCTTGAATCCAAAAATATCAATTCTGCTTCCGGATGTCCTGCCAGCAGCCGCGTCAGCTCTGCACCGGCATATCCGGTTGATCCGAGTACGCCCACTTTTATCATGGTTTTTCTCCTCACTTTACATCTGTATACTCTTAAAAGGCAAATGAAAATGCCCCTCAATTGAATCGTTATAATACCTAATGAATATTTATTCATTTAACTATGCTAATAATAATACATTAAGATGCGCTAAATTTCAATGATTTTTTTCAATTTCACCCATATTATTTTTCATGTATTGATTCTGAATAAAATTCAATTGAATTTCAAACCATTGCAAAATATCTTCTTTCTCTTTATCCTTCGGAGCAATCCCTTCCAGCAGCCGATTGAACTGATATTCAATGGCCTGAACCAAGGTCGGATCCTGAATGACCAGCCGCGTTCCCACATTTTTTTCTTCCTCCGACTCATAATTTTCAAAAATAGCCGAGCGACGCTCTTTGAGCAGACAGGAAAACATAGGGCTTCCGATCAATTTTCCGGATTCTCCCGAAACAAAAGCCATGTGAAGATGCGAATGTGTCTCCAGCGCCGAAATGATATTTAGAATCAATTCAATAATGGCTTCTTTATTTAAATAGACCGTGAAAAATCCAAGATGTGTGTAAATGTGAAAATGACCTTCGTGGATCAGCCGATACATTTCATCCTTATTATAAAAATCCCAATATTCAAAATCGCTGACATAACCAAAGAAGCATTCTTTTCGAACGATATAGAAATTCAACGCCCTTTTTTGGTTTTCGGAAGATAACCCCAGTTCCGCAAGCAACTCGGCGTAAAGTGGCATCGGCAGATACAGGGAGCTGATGCTGCTCTTATTGATGAAGCGTTTGCCGAAAGCGCTTTCATTTTTATAGAACTGATCCATATAAAGCGAATGCTCGTCTTCAGAATACCAGGCTATCAAAGGTTCCGAATCTGTTTTTATCATATGTTGAAATTGATGGGTTAACATTGCAATCGCAGCCGGCGTTTTAAACACAAAAGCGCCGCCTTCCGCTTCATCACTCTTCCTCACAAAACGAACCAGAGCGAAATTTTCCGGAATGATTAGAAAATCAAGCCCTTTGGTAAAATCATCATAGGTTTGTGATTTGTAGAGTTCAAATTGTGGCGTGGACAAATAGGGCAGTGTTAAAAAAAAGAGGTCTGCAGTTCGCTGTAAATTACTGTCCGGGCGCATTAGGAAAACAATATGCCATCCTTTATGCAATACTTTTTGAATGGTCTGACCCCAATTTTGGAATTTGGAAAACGCCTGTCCTACAAAGCCGTTTAACGCGATATAAATAGTAGCGTCCTGTTCAGGGGGGGTTTTTAAAGAGGCGCGTTCCAAGGCTTTAAGTGCCGTTTGTAAAATCACTTCTTCCTTTTTAATAATTTGATCCTTTGAGGAAAGACCGATGCCTTTATCTTGAACCGTACGAACGCCTTCCTCCCTTTTTCGTTTGCGTTCCTGTTGTTCCTCCTTGCGGTTTTCAAGAGAATATCCCTGCGCTTCCAAAAGAAGATTTTCAATTGTATTTGTTATCGGAGCGGACTCTTCAAAAGATACCCCAAGTTGTTGAAAAATCGTCGCAACATTTCTCTTTTGAAATGAATTTTTGATATTTTTCGAAAGGAATCCGGCGATATCGCTGATATATGCTGTATTGTACGGAGGGATGCGCTTGCCGCTTAACCACCGATTCACCAATGAATTATCCACGTTAAGTACTTTAGAAAGTTGATTTGAACTCATATCCAAGGCTTCGAGAAATTGTTTGAGACAGTCCCCAAAACTAATATTCATATTCATTTTTTCGCCTCCATTTATATTCTTTTACGTATAACAATAGCTTGAAGCATCCCGTTCGACTATATCAGGCATAAATTTTGTCAATGCCGCGGCTCTGACAATTCTTACATCCATATAAAAATAAGCATATAACTATACTATAATAATAACGTAATTTTCCAATTTTAAAGGCTTGCACATTGAGGCCAAATTGACTAAAAAGGAGGGTATATGCTTCAATTCTAAAGTATCAAATTTA
>JASUTA010000012.1 GCA_030445805.1 Clostridiales bacterium | reverse complement strand
GCTTCCAATTGCGTCTGTGAGTCATCCAATTGCTTTTGCAAGAATTCCAAATTTCTTCCCGTAATGATATTGCTGATGTACATCAAAAACATGAGAAAAAATAGGATGATGGCAATTGTAGAAATCATATCCGTAAATGACGGCCAAAAATTTTCAGCTTCCGCCTGAAGCGGTCTCCGCCTTCTCGTTTTCATGCACGCCTCCTATTCCGTCTCTTTGGCGGCGTTTTCTTCCGACGCACGCGTTTCCTTTAAATTTTCCGTCAAATCATCAAACGCAACGGACATTCTCTGAATATTGCTTTTCAGGTGGTGGTTAAACTCAGAAAAGTCTCGCGTATTTTGTGAAAAGGTCTGAACCGACTGATCAAAATGCTTCAAGCTCTCTTCAATGACACCTGCCGTATCCTTCATGCTGTTTGAAGCAACTGTAAGCCGATAACTCATCGCTTCCGATACGGATTGCAGGTTATTGGACAAACGATCTCCGAGCGCTTCAAAAGCGGCTTCAAGCGGCGTTCTGCCATCTTCATCTACGTAAGTTAAATCGGTAGACTTCCGACCGAGAACATTGTCCAAATACTCTTCTGCTACGGATGCATAATAAACGCGCGCTTCGGTGCTCCCAAGTAAAATTGTGAGTATGTTGACGAGTATGGAAGCCGTAATCCCGAAAAGCGATGTAATAAAGGCGACCGACATCCCGTTGATCGCACTGAGCAATCCGCCCGTTATGGTCCCAACATCGCCGATCAAAACATCGCTGGTATTACTCAGCAAAGTAACGAGTTCGGAGATTGACAACGTCAATCCGAAGAAAGTCCCCACGAGTCCCAAAACGATCATGAGACCGGATGATTTTCCGATAAACCGTTCTGCAATCAATGTCCGCGCCAGATAGCTTTCGATGTTTTTATCGATAATTGCCGGCGTATTGATGTCCGTGACACGCAAGTCAATGGCCGATCTAAAGTCCGAAGTAATCCCATTGTTGATTCCATATTGAAAGACCTTGTTTTTTCGATTTTCAGCATCGGAAAGGTCTATAATCAACGCTTCATATTTGGAACGCACGCGAATCAAGCTGACGAGCGTCATAATAAAAACGACGAGGATGAGTCCGATAATGATTTGTCCGATGGGGTTCATCCCCAACAAAAGTTGTACCATAGCATGCCTCCTTAAGCATTATATTTTTTCCCTTTTATCATACCATAACCATAAAAGAATGGGATTGCTGTAAAAGAAACATAACTTGTCTGTAAACCAGATTTAATCTGCTTTATTATTCTTAATGATTTCGTTATTTTTCTTTTGAGAAAAAACAGTTCAGATATAGTATACTAGGAGTATCAAGGAGAGGAGACCCCTGTCATGCGCATTCGTATGAAGTTTATTATCGCTCTGATTCTGCTTGTTCTTTTACCGACTCTGTTCACGTTGTTCGTCACAGGGAACTTTTTCGGAGACCTTTTGAGCGGGATACAGTTTTTCGATACGTATTATGATATTTTCAATAATTTCTCGGATATATCGATCGTCTTTGATCGCGCCGTAGAGTCTCGCTCTGCCGCACCGTTGTATTTTTCCACCGATACGTTCAGGAACACCGCGCAGGAAGACTATACGACCGCATTCAACTTTGTCCAAGTTTACCGCGACGACACACTTGTATTCAGTACGTATCAGGACACTCCCGAAAGTTACTCTCCACTTGAAAATTGGATCTTTGATCACCTTGTAAAAGAAGAAGCACCCTCTCAATTTCCCATCAGCAGTCACCAATTTAAAACGTCCGACGGCGAAACGGTCAAAGTACTCCTGATGGTCGACAATACGCGACTGGAAATGGCCTATCAAGTGTATGAGCGCATCTTTTTCATCTTTTACGGCGGATTCAATCTCGCTCTATTGATTATGTTGCTCTCATGGATTTCCAACCCACTCAAACGCAGTCTCAAAAAACTTACCCATACGACCAACGAAATCGGCCGGGGCAATTTGGATGCTGAACTTTCTTATAATGAAAATGACGATTTTGAAGCACTTGCCTTTAGTATAGAGAGCATGCGCCAATCTTTAAAACGTGCAACCGAGCGCCAACAACGTCTTGAAAACGAAAAAAAGGAATTGATCGCCAACATTTCTCACGATCTCCGCACGCCGGTCACTTCTATCCGCGGGTATGTTCAGGGGCTTAAAGACGGCATCACACGCACACCGGAGATTCAAAAAGAATACCTGGACGTCATCGCTTCAAAAACCTACATGATCGAAGGACTCGTCAACGACTTATCCGAAATGGCACGTTTTGATGCAAAAGCCATCACCCTGAATAAGCAAATCATTGACCTTCGTCAATTTCTTTCGGATTGCGTCGATGAACTTGAAAAAGACGTGACGAAATTCGGAGGCCGCCTAAGCCTCCACTATATTATTAAAGATACATTGATTCGAGTGGACCCCGAAAAATTGATGCGCGTTTTTATCAATGTCATTGATAATGCCGTCAAATATAGGAGTGAAGCCCCCATTGAAATCGTCATTCTGGTTAACCGCGATGATGACGGTGTGCTCATTAATATTTCGGACAACGGGATCGGTGTTCCGGAAGAAGCATTGGAACGCATTTTTGACAGACTTTACCGAAGCGATCAATCACGCAATCTCAATATAGGCGGTAGCGGTATCGGTCTCAGCATTTGCCGTGAAATCATCGATGCACACGGCGGAAAAATCACTGCGGCAAGCAATGATTTAAATGGGCTGACCATATCAATACGTTTGCAGGCTTATGAGGTTGAACCGTCAGCAGATTGACCATTCTAAGTAAGTTGAATCATCAGATAAGCACGGATAAGGAGTAGAAAATGGAAAAAATATTAATTATTGAAGACGATCAAAGTATTGCACGACTTCAGAAAGATTATCTTGAAATCAATGGATATGAAGTTGTGATTGAGAATACGGGCGACTTTAAAAAAATTCTTCCGTTGCTCGAAAATACATCGCTGGTGGTTTTAGACCTCATGCTTCCGAGCGGAGACGGCATTGAACTCTGCAAGCGCATCCAGTCTCTGAAAGACATCCCTATTATGATCGTTTCCGCTAAAAATCAAGACATGGACATCGTCCTCGGATTGGGCGTCGGCGCTGATGACTATATGACAAAACCGTTCAGCACCAATGAGTTCATTGCCCGCATCAAAGCCCAGATTAGGCGTTATAATAAAATGCAGGGCAGTGCTTCCTATGACGATGCCAATATTATCATTCGGGAAATGGTCATCAATGAAATGACAAAGACGTTCTCCATCGCCGGCGTTCCCATTGAATTGACACCGAAGGAATTTGAAATCATCTTATTGCTCGCTAAAAATCGCGGCCGCGTCTTTTCAAAAGAAGAAATTTACGAACGGGTTTGGAAATACGACTCCCTGGGTGATGCATTTACCATAACCGTTCACATCAAACGCATTCGCGAAAAACTGGACGCCGTTCTTCCGGATAACCATTTGATCGAAACGGTCTGGGGCGTCGGTTATAAAATCATGTAATGACTTTTTGCATAAAAAAACCCCCGCAGCTATAGCTGCGGGGGTCCTTTTATGTGTCGGCAAAAACCGATTCATTTATTATTCGTTGATGCCTACGTTGAAGATGTAGTAGTACGTTCCGACATACGGCATGATTTGGAACGTAGGATCTTCAGCTTGAAGTCTAGGAATTTCTGAAGTCGGCATATCATCGAGAATATCGAGTTCGCCTGCTTCATAAGCCGTGAGCGCTGTAGATTGATCTACGATCATCATAGCGTCGATTTCCGTCAACTTAGTTTCATCAGCTTTCCAGTAGTTTTCATTCGGAACGAGAACGATTCTGTCGCCAGTTTTGTAATCAGCAAGTTTGAAAGGTCCGTTTCCGATGTTTGTTTCAGGATTGATTGCCCAACCTTCCGGATCTGCTTCTATAACATCTTGTCTTACAGGCATGAATGTATAGAATGTCGTGAGGTCGAGGAAGTACGGCGTCGGTGCTGCGAGTGTTACTTCAAGCGTCTTGTCATCAAGTGCTTTTACCATAACGTCATCGATAGAACCATTGCCTTCATAGTAATCTTGAGCGCCTTGGATGTAGAACATTTGGAAACCGTACTCAGAAGCTACTGCCGGGTCAAGTGCACGTTTCCAAGCGTATTCGAAGTCGCCTGCTGTTACCGGTTGACCATCAGACCACATTGCATCTCTCAAATGGAACGTATAAACCGTACCATCTTCAGATACATCATAGCTTTCAGCCATAGCCGGTTTGATGCCTTCATCGTCTTTTCTCATGAGACCTTCAAATGTATTGTTGATGATGTGACCACCGTCAACTGCACTGTTGAGGCCCGGATCAAGCGTTTTCGGCTCAGAACCGAGGTTCCATTGGAGTGTTCCGTCGGTAGTCGTCGTATTACCGAAATACCAGTGACCGAGTGTAGACAGGTACCAGCCTTTAACATCGTCTTTTACCATGATCGGATTTGTGTAGTAGTAGATCGGCATAACGATGAGGTCGTCCATAATCATTTGCTCTGCTTCGTAAAGCAATGCATCACGATCAGCACCGGAAGCGAGTTTAGACTCTTCGATAATATCGTCATATGCTTTGACTTTCCATTGAGCGTCATTGTTACCTGAATAGCTTGTCCACAGATCGAGGAATGTCATCGGGTCTTCGTAGTCGCCAATCCAACCTGCACGTGCGACTTCAAAGTTTCCTTGATGTCTCGTATCTTGGAATACAGCCCATTCTTGGTTTTGAAGTTCAACATTGATGTTAAGGTTTTGTTTCCACATTTCTTGGATAGCTTCTGCGATCGCTTGGTGACCTTCACTTGTATTGTAAAGAATCGTCAGCGTCGGGAATCCTTCACCATTCGGGAAACCTGCATCTGCGAGCAATTGTTGTGCTTCAGCTACAGCAGAGCTGTCTGTTGCGATGCCGTAATCTCCTGCAGTTGCTCTAAAGTCAGCACCTGTAGAATCTTTAAGTCCTGGCGGTACGAACCCTGTAGCAGGCAATTGTCCGGCTCTAGTGATTTGCTCAACCAGCAATTCTCTGTCGATTGCGAGCGTGAGCGCCTTTCTGACTTCGTAAATTTGCACAACTTCTTCTGCCGTATACGTGTGTGCAGCTTCGGTTGTCGTTTCTGCACCTGCCGTCGTCGCAGCAGCAGTAGTCGTCGTAGAAGACGAGCAAGCAGCCAGCGAGAAGACGAGTACAAGAGCTAAAACGAGCGCGAATAGTCTTTTCATTAACTTTAACCCCCTTTTGAGTTGTGTAGATCACGACGAATCATGACCTTTATATACTTAAAGCCTCAAATGGCATTAAGCCCCTTTAATCGTTCTGAACGGTCTCTTGAAAAGAAACACCCTCAGAATTTTTGTTGAGATGGCACGCGGAAAAATGTCCCGGTTCAATCTCAACCAATACCGGTTCAACCTTTGAACAGATATCCATTGCGTATCGGCAACGGGTTCTGAATCGGCAACCGGAAGGTGGATTCATCGGTGAAGGCACATCGCCTTCAAGAACGATTCGATGGGAATTCTTAGCCACATCCGGATCCGGAATCGGAATTGCGGACAGCAAAGCCTGCGTATAAGGATGCTTCGGATTGTCATAAAGTTCATCCGATGATGCAACCTCTACGAGTTTTCCGAGATACATAACGCCGATTCGGTCTGAAATGTGTTTTACCATCGAAAGGTCATGGGCAATAAAGAGATAAGTCAGACCCATTTCTTTTTGTAAATCTTGAAGCATATTGACGACTTGAGCCTGAATCGAAACATCCAGCGCGGAAATCGGTTCGTCGCAGATAATAAAGTCCGGATTAACGGCGAGTGATCTGGCAATTCCGATCCGTTGTCGCTGTCCACCCGAAAACTCATGCGGATAACGATTGGCATGTTCTTTACTCAATCCAACGCGTTCAAGAAGATTCCAAATGATTTCCTGACGCTCTTTTCCCTTTGCCAAATGGTGAATATCCAGCGACTCCCCAATGATGTCCCCTACAGTCATTCTGGCGTTGAGAGAAGCATATGGGTCTTGGAAAATCATCTGAATGCGCTTGCGATAAGGTCGAATTTGAGATTGTGTCATCTGACTCAGATTGGCGCCGTCAAAAATAACATCGCCGTCTGTAACATCGTAGAGTCGGATAATGGTACGACCTGTCGTCGACTTTCCGCATCCAGACTCGCCGACGAGCCCAAATGTTTCACCTTTATAAATCGTAAAACTGACATCGTCAACAGCCTTAATGGCTTGAACATTACTTTTTATAAAACCGGACTTTGAATAGAAATATTTTTTCAGATTTTTGACTTCAAGCAAAACCTCTTTTGGCGATTCAGTCCGTTGTTCCATGGCTTACCTCCCTCTTAAAGGTCTTACTGTAACCTTCAACTTTCGGCGCATCTTCATGCATGAGCCAACAAGCCGATCGATGACCTTTCCCCGCACTGAAAAACGGCGGTTGCTGTTCCTGACAAATTTTCATGGAATACTGGCAACGCGCATAGAACGGGCATCCCGTCGGCGGTTTAATCAGATCCGGCGGGGTTCCGTCAATCGGAACCAAGCGTTCTCTTTTATCGTTGTTCAGCTTCGGCACGGATTTCAGCAGTCCCATCGTGTACGGATGTTTCGGCTCATAGAAAATATCTTCAACAGTGCCTTCTTCCATGATTAACCCACCGTACATGACGATGATTCGCGAACACAGGTCTGCGACAACGCCGAGGTCATGTGTAATCAGAATAATCGCTGTATTAATTTTTTCTTTCAGTTCTTTCATCAATTCAAGAATTTGCGCCTGAATGGTTACGTCAAGTGCCGTCGTCGGCTCATCTGCAATGAGGAGCTTTGGTTCGCAGGAAAGCGCAATGGCAATCATGGCACGCTGACGCATTCCACCACTGAATTCATGTGGATAGTTGTCAATGCGTTTTTCAGGTGAAGGAATTCCAACGAGTTCAAGCATTTTAATCGCCTTTTCTCGCGCTTGATGTTTTGTCACATCTTGATGTTCGAGAATGGCTTCCATAATTTGATCGCCGATGGTATAAACCGGGTTGAGCGATGTCATCGGATCTTGGAAAATCATTGCAATATCATTCCCGCGAATGCGTCTCATCTCTTTGACGGATTTTGTAACGATCTCATCGCCTTCAAATAAAATAGAACCTTCTTTAATGGTCCCCGGATACTGAAGCAGTTGCATCAGTGACAATGATGTAACGCTCTTTCCGCTTCCGGATTCACCGACAATGCCCAATGCTTCGCCGGCTTTCAAATCAAAATCAACACCTCTGACCGCTTGAACTTCACCAACGTGAGTAAAGAAAGAGGTCTTGAGATTTTTTACTTCCAATAATTTATCAGCCACGTTCTTACCTCCTACTTTCTCATCTTTGGATCCAGTGCATTCTGCAAACCATCGCTGAAGAAGTTAAACGCAAGCATGGTCAGCGAAATTGCAAGTGACGGGAAGAACAACTGATAAGGATAGGTTCGGATGCCGCTGAGTGCATCATTAGCGAGCGTACCCCAAGATGCCATCGGCGGATTAACGCCCAGCCCGATAAAGCTCAAAAATGCCTCCGTAAAAATTGCACTCGGGATCATCATCGTCATCGATACGATAATCGGTCCCATAACATTCGGAATCAAGTGTCTGAGCATAATTCTGGAGGTCTTCGCACCGAGTGTCTTCGCCGCAAGGACAAACTCCTGCTCTTTCAAACTGAGCACCTGCCCGCGAACAATACGCGCCATGTTGACCCAGTAAACACTGCCCAATGCAATAACAATGGATTTAAATCCGGTTCCGATGATAACCGTCAATAAAATGACATACAACATCAACGGAATTGCGGTGATAATATCAACGATACGCATCATCGTATTTCCGATTCTACCACCGATGTAGCCGGAAATACCGCCGTAGAGAACGCCGATGAAAAAGTTAACCAGCGTCGCAATGAGGGCAATTGAAAGTGAAATGCGCGCCCCATACATAACGCGAGCGAGTACATCACGACCCATGTTGTCGGTACCGAACAAGTGACCTTTATTCCAAACCGTCTTGTAAGGTTGAACTTCCGTGCCGTTTACAAACAGTTTGAATTTAATACCGGCATCTGCTTCCGAAGAATCTTTTATCGCCGCATACTTATAGTCGAGAAAAACTTCATTGCCGTCAATATCATAGACGCGGTTTTTATCATTTAAGTTATTTTGAACTTCCTTAATTCGTCCGATTAATGTCCCATCTTCAAGGACATCAATTAATTTATACTCACTGTGAACGTATACAAACGTATCCGCATCAATTTGATAAATTTCAAAACGCGGCGGAATATTGGAAAGCGTCAAATCCTGCGTTGAATAGTCATGTCCGGCAAGCGTCGGCCCAACGAGGGCAAACAATACCATAAACACGATAAATGCAAGTCCGAGCATGGAAATCTTATTACGTTTCAATCTGCGCCAAGCATCCTGCCAATAGGTCATACTCGGGCGGCTGATGACTTCCGCATCTTTATTATCCTGTGGAATGCGCTCCCACAATTCTTTCTTTATCGTCGTATCTGCCATTTCGCCCCCCTAATCTTCAACCTTTATTCTCGGATCGATAATGCCGTACAGAATATCTACAATCAGCACCATGACAACCAGGAACAGAGAATAGAAAATGGTAATGCCGAGAATGACCGTATAGTCCCGATTTCCTACACTTTCGACGAAATGTTTACCGATTCCCGGGATTGCAAAAATCTTTTCAATGACGAATGACCCCGTCAAAAGAGCGGCAATCATAGGTCCAAGATAAGTAATGACCGGAATCAATGCATTTTTAAGCGCATGCTTGAAAATGACTTTGTTTTCCGAAATACCTTTTGCGCGAGCGGTTCGAATATAATCTTGTTGGAGTACTTCAAGCATACTCGATCGCGTCATACGTGCGACAAAGGACATGGAAAAACCGGACAGCGCAATAACAGGCCCTATCATGTGCTTCCACGATGTCAAACCGTTGGAAGGCAACCAGCCGAGCTTCGCACTGAAAATATAAATGATAAGTGTCGCCATAACGAAGGAAGGTATTGTCACACCCAGTGTAACCATGAGCATAATGATATTATCCTGCCACTTGCCCACCTTCAATGCCGCGAAAATACCGGCCGGAATACCGAGCACAATGATTGCGATAACAGCCCCGAGACCGATCTTCATCGTCGCAGGGAATCCTTCCCTAATAAAATCATTAACCGTCATTCCCGTTTTTTGGAACGATGGACCTAAATCCAACGAAATGACGCCTTTCAGATAATCGAGATATTGTTTCCATAATGGATCGTCCAAATGGTATTTCTTGTTCAGAGCCTCAAGAACCGCATCCGGCAGCGCCTTCTCTCTCGTAAACGGTCCGCCTGGAATCGCGTGCATCATGATAAAGGTAATTGTAATGATTACCAGAATGGTCAGCACCGTTATCAAAATTCTCTTGAGTAAGAATCTTCCCAATCTACTTCACCCCTTCTACTAGTCTCTCTATATATTGTATACATAGTCACAATATATTCCTATGATAATCCCATTAATAGAATTTTGCAATAAATTTCATAATTGTCACACCGTATAAAAAAAATTTTACGATCCGCTGATTGCAATGTATACTTCAACATTGCATATCTTTAACAATTTATTTTTTCCCTCTTGACGGGGTTGAAGTGGTGGAAATTTGATGGTTGACCCTTTTGCCCCCTGCAAATTAGTCAATCTCTGAAAGCAAGTTGTATACACAGATTCAAAACAGATGCCGCAGTGAAAAAAGTTATTTTAGTAAAAGCAGACCCCCGAGGTACGGGATTTATAAGAATAAAACTCCACACATCCTATTGTGGAGTTTATACAAAGAGAGGCCAAATAAAAAATTTTCTGTAACATTACTTGATTAAGGCGTATTTTCCTATAACAGGAAGTTCTTTCGCCTCACCGTTAAGGGCGCTTACAATTCCCATTACCGCTAAAACCAACACCAGGACTGAAAAAATCAGCGATACGAATCCCCCCAGAACAGGCAGCAGCCATCCGGCAATATTTCCTGCAAAACTCAAAATCAGTAAGAGCAGGCCTTGGTTCGCATAAAACCTTCCGAATTTCGAATCCGGGCAAACCAGCAGGGGTAAAAAGAAAAGAATGTAGGCCAATGCCGCAATCACTTTATTCTTTTCAATATCCTCCGTCGTAAATGCATATGTTTTTTCCTCTTCCATCCTGTTCCTCCATTTTCTCGATTATTTGAAAGTTCCATTTTTATTTTACCGCAATACTCTATTTTTAAACGCATATTTGGGTATATAATAATAGAGTTTTTAAGAAAGGAGTTTTCAATGTACGAAGCCCTATTTACCGAAAAGGATAAACATTGGCGCGATCTGCTTCTCAGGTACAAGTTTGCAGTCGACGAAATGAGGACACGGCTCAATATTCTCGATGAAGAATTCAGAACCGTTCACGACTACAACCCCATAGAGCATATCCGTTACCGCATCAAGCACCCCGATCGCATCGTAGAAAAACTCGGCCGGCTCGGATTTGAACCCACCGTCGAAAACGCGGAAAATCACATTTTCGACATTGCCGGCATTCGCATCATTTGTGCCTTCACTGCCGACATCTATGCGCTCTTTACGCTTTTAGAGCGTCAAACCGACTTGAAAATTGTGAATGTGAAGGATTACATCGAACATCCGAAAGAAAACGGTTACAAAAGCCTCCATGTCCATGTGGAAGTTCCCGTGTACATGAGCCAAGGCATCATTCCTGTTCGCGTTGAAATCCAGCTTCGCACCATTGCTATGGATTTTTGGGCAAGCGTCGAACACAAACTCTACTATAAATATCGTGAAAAAGCGCCGGTGCACATTCAAGCGCAATTAAAAGAATGTGCGGACATGATCTCCACTTTGGACGATCGCATGTATCGACTGAAAGCGCAAATTTCAGACTTGGATCCATCCGCCGCTCAAACATCCGGTGAGCCGTCGCCGTATTTCACGCAAGATAAAGAAAAAGCAATTCCTACCAATCCCTGATTCTCCGGGTGATTGCATTTCAATTCAAAGATCCGCTCAAAACAGTCTCAAGAGAAATAGAAAAGAGGTTTTATGAATCGTCTCGAACGCATGAAACACCGTGCCGATCTGGCAAGCGGTAAAATCACTGCAGAATACGTTTTTAAAAACGGAAAAGTCATCAATGTTTTCAACGGAAAAATCACGAAGGCAGACATCGCCGTAGACAGCGGGAAAATTGTCGGCATCGGCCAATATGAAGGACTCACCGTCATTGATTTGGAGGGCAAATTTGTAGCACCGGGACTGATTGATGCGCACATGCACATGGAATCCACGCTTGTGACGCCCGATCAGATGGCGCGAATCATCGTTCCGAGAGGCACAACCACTGTCATTGCGGATCCCCATGAGATCGCCAATGTCTTGGGAATCCCGGGAATTGAGTATATGATTCAATCCGCCGAGCAAACCGCTTTGAACGGTTTTTTTATGTTGCCTTCCTGCGTTCCCGCTACACCTTTTGAAAATTCCGGTGCCGTGCTGAACAGCACCTCTCTTTCAGAGCTCATTCATCATCCCATGGTTCTCGGCCTCGGAGAAGTCATGAATTATCCCGGCGTTATAGGCGGTGACCGAGATTTACTCGAAAAAATGGAACTGGCCGACCGCATGATTATCGACGGTCACGGTCCTTCTCTCACGGGTAAAGCTCTTAATGCCTATATGATCAACGGCGTCCACACTGATCACGAATGCGGTACACTCGAAGAAATGGAAGAACGTATCGGTCTTGGTATGTACGTTGCGATTCGCCAAGGGTCGGCCGCCCAAAATTTAGATGCGCTCATTCAAGGGGTCAACGATCATACTAAACACCTTTGTATGTTCTGCACCGATGACAAACACCCGGAAGATATTCTAAAATACGGTCATATTGATTACAATGTCCGCCGTGCCATCGCACTCGGTATCGACCCGATTACCGCCATACAAATGGCAACGATCAATCCCGCTACCTGCTACAATTTGAGGGACATCGGTGCCATCGCACCCGGATACGACGCGGATTTAATCATCTTAGATGATCTGAACACCTTTAAAATTGCAGAAGTCTATAAACGGGGAATCAAAGTCGGCGATCATTTAAAACCGTTATTTGAATCCCCCAAAATTGACATTTCCAATGTCGTCAACACCGTTAAAATCGCTTCTGTTACTTCCGACCACTTTAAACTCAAGCTCAAGTCAGATCTCGTCAATGTCATTCGCGTCACGCCGGGGTCACTTGTGACAGAAAAAGTGTCACGGCGCGTTTACTTAGATGCCGGAGGATACTTCACTGCCAATCCGTATATTGATGTCGTCAAAATTGCTGTTCTCGAAAGACATGGCAAAACGGACACCACCGGCGTTGGCTTGGTTGAAAACTTCAATCTTCGCGGCGGCGCCATCGCCACCACAATCGCTCATGATTCCCACAATATTATTGTCATCGGGGACAGCGACTCGGATATGGCACTTGCCGTGAATGAAATCAAACGTCTCCAAGGCGGAATCGTCATCGCTTCAAACGGAAAAATTAAAGGCGCCCTCCCGTTACCGATCGCCGGTCTTATGTCGCCGGATTCGATGGAATCCGTCGCTGAACAGCACATGGCACTTAAGGAGATCGCCTATTCTGATTTAAACATTCCTAGAAATCTCGAACCCTTTATGACGCTCAGCTTTCTGTCGCTCCCTGTCATTCCGGAACTCAAAATTACGGATCGTGGGTATTTTGATGTGGCACGATTCGATTGGATCGACGTTGAAGTAAATGCTTAATCGGCCTCTTTCACAATTTTGTGAAACTTATCGATCATTTCCGAAAAATAGTATCCCGCCGCATCGTCGAATCGTTTCAAATCAATGCCGGTCTCCACTTCGATTCGATTGAGTCTATAGAGTAGTGTATTCCGGTGAATACCGAGTTTTTCGGCCGCTGTTGTGACATTGAGATCACTGTTTAAAAAAGCCCGAGCCGTTTCCTTCAGGATTGAATCTTCGATCAGAGGTGAGACGGTTTTTTCTTTTGCAAAACCTTGCCGATTGCGCCACAGAAATTGCTGAAAAAACATCTTTTCCACCCGAACAACTCGGGTTCCGAGATGCAATCGCTCCGCCGCCTCTTCCGCCTCATCCAGTTCCAGATACCTCGCGTGAATTTGTTCTGCCCTTGCACACACTCTGCTGACTGTTATGCCGGCAGATGTCATCGCATCGGCTTCCAAAGTATCCAAAACCTCTTCGGGCGAAATAGCCGCATCTGGCATTAAGACTACACTCAAACCCGGTGCCAAATCGACAATCCTATCTTTTAAGAACAGAGAATGAAGGACCGCTTTCGCCTCTTCCCCTCCAGATTGAAAACGAATGCGCCAGAAACGCATCGGAAAAGTTATCGGACGGTCAAATTCCAGATATCCCGTTTCCGTCAGAAATAGGGCCTGATAAGGGGTCATATGAACCGGATAAAGCGCCGAATAAGCATCCAAAATATACGCAATTAGACTTTTTTCGCGCGCGCTGAGCAAAACCGGAATATAGAGTTCAGCCAATCTTCCCGATAAAGTCGCTGTCAACGCAGGCGTTCCTTTGCATCGGTCTTCTTCCGGCAAAACCAGAGTGTGATCAATTTTCAGTCCCACCGGCACACCGAGCGTCTCCTCCAATTCCTTTACCAGCTTTAGCATCAACAGTCCTCCTGTGATTTCTACTGTGGTTATATATCATCATCCGAGCAGAAGGGTCGCTTAACAAAATACCCTATTTGTCTTTATCTTTAATAGAGTAACGATTTTTCCGTATCCGGATCAAACAGGTGCATCTTCGCTCCCTCTATATCTACCCGAATTGCATCACCGATCTTCAAATTTTGTGAGGCATCTGTTTTAAGCGTATACGTTTTACCGTTTAAATTAAAATAGACATTCAAATCATTCCCCAATAATTCGGTGACTTCTACCGAAGCGGGAATACCAGTCTCACCCTTAGCGAGCATCACATTTTCGGGTCGAACACCCACGATCAGCGCCTTTCCTTCATATGCTTCCGACTCGATCAGTGCGGCCAACTCGTCTCCGGGTTTAAGTTTATGCCCTGATACATTGAGCATACCGCTTTCTACGTTTCCTTCAAAAAAATTCATTTGCGGCGCCCCGATGAATCCGGCCACAAACACATTGGCCGGCCGATTGTAGATGGTCTTCGGCGGTGCCACTTGCTGAATTTCGCCGTCATTCATAACGCAAATGCGCGTTCCCATGGTCATGGCTTCCGTCTGGTCATGCGTTACATAAATAAACGTTGTTGCCAAATCATTGTGCAGCTTAATCAATTCCGCACGCATCTGAACCCGAAGTTTTGCGTCTAAGTTTGAAAGTGGTTCGTCCATCAAAAAAACTTCCGGTTTTCTCACAATGGCACGCCCGAGTGCAACGCGTTGCCGCTGACCGCCGGACAACTGTTTCGGCTTTCTGGTCAACAGCTTTTCAATCGCCAAAATTTTAGCCGCGCGTTCAATTCGCTCTTTAATTTCAGCCTTTGGCGTCTTCTGAAGTTTTAATCCGAACGCCATATTTTCATAGACCGACATATGCGGATAAAGCGCATAGTTTTGAAAAACCATCGCAATGTTTCTGTCTTTCGGTGCCACGTCATTGACTTGATTTTCTCCGATGAATAAATCACCTGAAGAAATTTCTTCAAGTCCGGCGATCATCCTCAGTGTTGTCGTCTTACCGCAACCCGACGGGCCAACCAGAATCATAAATTCTTTATCATCAATCTCAAGATCGACGCCTTTTACAGCATTAAAACCGTTGGGATATACCTTGTTGATATCTTTCAAAACAACTTTTGCCATTGTCGTCCTCCTCTTTTTTCTTTTATCATATCGTTCCCTCCAAAAAAGTACCTCGTCATTCTTTACGAAAATTTTGTCATTTTATCTATTTTTGAAAAGAGGATGCCGCTAAAAGCGCAGATGCCGTTTTACAAAAGGCAAAGTAGGGTATATATTGATAACAGTATCGTATTTCTCGTAAAATGATAAATGTGAAAAATAAGGAGGAACCTATATGTTTTTACTCAGAAGATTAAGAGAACAGCGTGAAGCAGAATTGAGACAATACCGAATCAATCTTGTCAAAGTCGCAAGCGCCGCTTTTTTCATCGGATGTACCGTTTCAGCACTGGCAGCCCTGCTTACCGCTCCAAAATCAGGTAAAGAACTTCGAAAAGACATTTCTCTGAAAGTCGGCGAAGGTGTTGATAAAGTCAAAGTCAGCGCAGAAGATCTGCTTTCAAAAAAAGACGACATGATTGAAAATGCCGCCGATTTCGGAAAAGACTTAAAAGAAAAAGTCGTTTCCCGATACAAAAAAGGGGAAGAAACCATTGAAGAAGCCGTCGAAGAAGCAAGTGAAGCAGTAAAAGAAACCGTCTCGGAAGGTGCAAAAGTCATCTCTGCCAGAGCAGAATCGCTTTCAGAATCACTTGAGTCTTAAAATGAATTCAAAAATGCTTTTCAGTCAAAAAAAGCATCGGTGCACATGCCGGTTGATTGCCGTATCTGCATTGCATCATATGATAGCGCTTTGAGTCCAGCGCCTCCAAATAGTCTTTCACTTTTAAGGCTTCTTCGAAACCGGACTCATGACCCGGATAGGCCGTGACAAAAAGCATGCCGCCGGGTTTCAGGCAATCCAGTGCCTTTTTTAAGCTTTCGATTGTCGATTTGGCCAAAGTGGTTACATGATGGTCCCCTGATGGCAGGTACCCCAAATTATAGACAACTGCATCAATCGTATCATCCTTTATAAAATCATCTAAATGACGATGATCGGTTTGATACAGGACAAAGTTCTCAAAGCCTTCTTTCTGAAGGCGATGATGCGTTGTTTCTACCGCCTTGGACTGGATATCAAATCCAATCAATTTACCGCTTTCCCCGATGCAACTTTTAATAAACAAAGCATCGTAACCATTACCGATCGTCGCATCAATCACGGTCATTCCCGGTTTTAAATATGTTTTCATAAGTGATTGGCCAAAAGCCGTCAATTTTTGAATCATAGCGTGTCATCCTTTTGCTTTAAATAAAAATCGTGTCGATACTTATATTATATCGAATTTCCAAGAAATTTCATGGCCTTTCGATCAACCGGCAAAATGAAAAGCCGATGACTTTGTCATCGGCTTTTTTATTTCATTTTACGCGTTTACTTTAATTTAATCTGGCAGATATCACTCTTTGAATGCCGACTGCATCCGCTACATCCACTGCACTTTCCTTTTCTCAAATCCTCCAAGGCCTTCTTACCGGCAAAGAATAGGATTAAAGCCAGAATTGCGCTCACAACCACTGTTGCCATGACTCTACCTCCTACTTCACTTCAGCCAGTTTCAGGCGTTTTTGTTCCGAATGTCGAATCATCAGAACCACACCCAAAGCTGCACCTAGCGCAACAAATATCGACGGAATAAATCCGACTGCAAATTGCTTATAAACAATAATCGTTCCGACCTGCGTGATCACCATCGCCAGCAGATAACCGACGCTCAACTGGAATCCCAAGCCTCTGAACAACCATTTTTTAGACCCCATCTCGCTGTTCATCGCACTGATGGCCGCAAAACAAGGTGGCGAGAATAAGTTGAACGCAAGGTAAGCATAAGCGGTAACCGGGTTAAACAGTTGTGAAAGTGGCCCACCCGGAACTGCCAAAGCCTGTTCCGAAGCTGCTGCCAACAAAATGGCAAAAGTGGAAACCACATTTTCTTTTGCTACAAATCCGGTAATAGCCGCCGCGGCAAACTGCCATCCGACAATCCCAAGCGGAATCATTAAAGGCGCGAGCGCCGAACCGACCGACGCGAGAATACTCATACTTTGATCCTGTACAGGCTGCAAGGACCAGCTATAAGCCTGCATAAACCAAATCAATGTATTCATCACCAAAATAATTGTAGTTGCTTTTCTGATAAATGCTTTCGCTTTATCGATCATCTGAATAAAAGCGTGTTTTAAACTGGGCACCTTGTATTCAGGGAGTTCCAAAATAAAATACGAGGTATTTTCCCATACAAAGAGCTTTTTGAGTAGCAAACCACCCAGTATAATCACTCCGATGGCGAGAATATACATGCTCGGCCCTACCCAACTGGCATTCGGGAAAAAGACCGCGGAAAAGAGTGCAATAATAGGAAGCTTTGCCCCACACGGAACAAACGGCGTTAAAATCGTCGTCATGCGCTTCTCATTGACGTCTTCTATCGTCCGCGTTGCCATAACGCCGGGAACGGAACAGCCTGAACCGACAATCATCGGAATAATAGACTTTCCGGAAAGACCGATTTTTTTAAAATATCGATCCATAACCAACGCCACCCGCGACATATAACCGCTGTCTTCAAGCAACGCCAGGCAGAAAAACAAAATCATAATCAGCGGCAGAAAACCGATAACCGCTCCGACACCGCCGATAATACCGTTTACAATCAGTGACTGAAGAATCGGACTGACGCCGATGCCTTCAAAAAAGCCATTGGCCGCGTCCGGGATAATCTCACCGAATACCGTGTCGTTTAAATACGCCGACATCGCCCCGCCGAGTCCGGAAATCGAAAAGGAATAAACGGCCCACATGACGAGGAAAAAGATAGGAAGCCCCCAAATTTTATGGGCGACCACGCGATCCACTTTATCGGAAAAACTCAATTGCCTTGCATCGCGTTTTTTTACAACAGAGGCCTTAACCACTTCATCAATCATTGCCTGGCGGCTGATATCGTCCAAAACAGCTTGAGACTTAGAAGCACTTTGCGCCGTCCCCTGTTTCCCGGATTCCGCCAGTTCAATCACTTTTTCCATTAAATTCAGCAATCCCTTTTGACTGGTCGCCGTCGTGGGAATCACCGAACAGTTCAGCGCCTTTGAAAGCGCCGCCACATCAACTTGATCCCCTCGCTTCCCGAGAACATCTTCCTTATTTAAAGCGATAATCATCGGCACACCCAACTCGAGGAGTTGAGACGTCAAAAACAGACTTCGGCTTAAATTGGCACCATCCACAATATTTAGAATCACATCCGGGGCCTCCGCCATAATGAAATCACGGGTGATGGCTTCTTCACTCGTAAACGGCGAAATTGAATAAACACCCGGCAAATCCACGACGCGAACCGCATGTGCACCGAAGAGATATTTTCTCTTTAGATTGGCTTCCTTTTTTTCAACCGTTACGCCCGGCCAGTTTCCGACGTATTCCGTCTTCCCTGTGATGGCATTAAAAAGTGTTGTTTTACCGGAATTGGGATTCCCGGCAAGAGCAATTTTCATTTCTGACCCCCTAAAATAAGTAATCAACATCAGTCAATAATAATTATCAATATCAATAACCGGCTTTTTTAAATGCCGCTTTTGCGGCATTTTTATCTCTCTTTATCTCCCGGACGTTCTACTCTGCCAGGACAATATTTTTTGCCATCGCTTCATCAATCGCATAACGGCTGTCTTTTATATTGACAATAAAGTTGCCTCCAAGGATTGAAACCAGTGTGATTTCTTGACCTTCGTAGCAACCGAGACTGAAGAGAAATTTCTTCATTTTCTCTTTGCCATCCACTTTTAACACGTTCCCGGTATAACCCACATTAGCCTTTGATAATATCATAAAATCACCTTCTCAATTCCAATAAGTAAGTTTTTAACAAACGTAGGGTGATGAACACACCCCTTTATTGATAAAGATTATCATAATCGACTCGCATTGTCAATATGCCCACAGCCGTTCAAAAAAGTTTATATTTCTGTACAAGACAGATCTTTCTATTCCTTTATTGATACACTTTCCGAACCGCTTCCGGAACTGCCTCCGCCTCAAGCGGCATGCTGAAATAGAATCCTTGAATGTAGTCACAACCGCCGACTTTAAGCCGTCTGACCTGTTCGTAGTATTCAATACCTTCCGCAACAACTTCAAGTTTTAGTCCGTGAGCCAACATAATAATACTGTCCATAACCCGAATATTCTCAATATCCAAAAATCGTTCGCATAGGGTTTTATCCAGCTTAACATGGTCCACAGGCAAATAAGACAGATAGTTGATTGATGAATACCCGGTTCCAAAATCGTCTATTGCCAGTCGAATGCCCAATTCTCTCAATCGACTTAAAAAGGTCAATGTGGCATTTTGATTCTCAAGGAAAATATTTTCCGTAATCTCTATTTCTAAAAAAGTCGCCGGAACATGGTGCTTTTTCAGCGTCGATTCTAAAAATTCCAAGAAACCCGGGTCGTAGAGTTGCAAAGCCGAAAAATTGACCGAAACGGGCCGAACTTCTTCCCCCGCCTTGATCCACTTGCCCAACTGCTCAATGACCATTTGAACCGCTTGTCTGCCAATATCCACAATAAGTCCGGTTTCTTCTGCAATCGGGATAAATATTCCGGGAGAAAGTGACCCTTCCGTCAAACGAATCAACGCCTCAAATCCCGCAGCCTTTCCGGTTTTAGTTTCAACAATCGGTTGATACAACATTTTAAACGCTTTATTTTCTATGGCTTCACGAAGCATAAGCTCTACATCTGCTCTTTCCTTCAGCTTTGCCTTCATCACTTCATCAAAGTAAATGTAGCCGTTTTTTCCCGAATTTTTTACGGAGTACATGGCCAAATCGGCATTCATAATAAGCTGTTCCACGTCTGTACTGTCTTCCGGGAAAAGCGTCACACCCATGCTGAAATTTACGGTGAGATGCATATTTTCCACCGCTTTTGCTTCACGGAACTGCCTGATAGTTGATTCGATAAAATGTTCTACGGCTTCCGGATGCTTCCGCTTGATTAAAATCAAAAATTCGTCGCCCCCAAATCGGGAAACAAAAACATTTTCACCCGCGATATGCTGAAAATCTTCAGCAATCAATTTCAACAACTGGTCTCCGATAAAGTGACCCTGTGTATCGTTAATGCCTTTAAAGTTATCGAGGTCCAGCATCAGAATGGCTCCTGATTCTCCGGCGTTGAGGGTTTCCGCTAAAGTCTCTATAAATTTTCGACGGTTCGGAAGGTTGGTGAGTGCATCATGATCTGCCAAAAATTGAATGTAGGCATTTTGAGCATCAATTTCTTCGAGTCTGGATTTTAAGGATTCTTCTGTGGACTGCAGGAGATGGTTTTTATTCATAATCTCCCGATTAGACCGTTTGAGTTGATCCATATAGCGTTCTACATCCCGCTTCATGTCACCGATGGATCGTGCAATGACACCGATTTCATCCGGTCGCTTCTGGTATTCAAAAAGCGATTGCGCCTGCAATTCTCCAAAATCAAAACGCCCGATACTGGAAATCACATCTGCAATTCCGAATATCGGATCCGTCACGCGTTTAGCCGCCGTATAAACAATGAAAAACAATATGCCCAGTGTCAAGGTATAGATCCATAGCAGAATATTGGTGACTTCCCGACTTTTCTCAAGTAAAACCGATTCGTCGACAACGGATAAAACCTGCCATCCGCTCTGTTCTGATCGATAGCTGTCCACTACTTTTTTCTCGCCGTCGACAGTCATAAAATTAAGCGTCGTATTGTTATCAATTGCCTGATTGATGTCGAGAGTGGATGCATCCTGCATAAGCCATTCCGGATGCTCCGGGCTGACGAGTACAGTATTGTTATCCGTGAGAAGAATAATGTATCCTGAACTGCCAATTTGAATGTTACCGGTATTTTCAAGCATGGATTGAATGTCTACAGTCGCTCCCACAACGCCCAAAACCTCGCCGTTTTTTGAAACCTGTTTTGTAAAGCCGATGACCATTTGGTTTGAAAAAAGGCTGACGTAAGGGCTTGAAATAACCGGTGAAGAGGTGTCAATGCTCCCTATATACCAATTTCGCGTGCGCGGATCATAAGAATCGGACGGCTCAAATTGAGGGTACTCAATATACCCGCCGTCAGTCGTGCCGTAAAAAAGAAAATTCACTTTTTTATTGGCATCTTTTATGCTTTGAAAATAGCTTGAAATCGCTAATTCTTCCTTTTCGGGGGCATAAACAAAATCCTGCGATCCGAAATTTTCATAGTGCGTCAATTTCAGTGCAGGATCCAAAAGGCGCTCGTCCGTCGCCATCATTTCAGCCATCTCCCGCATATCGTTGATGAGTGCTTCATCAAAAAGAAGACTCACCTGCCTCAAAATGACACTTGTCGACATGTGGTGATTGGTGTAAACCCATTCTTCAATTACATTTTTTAAATAGAGCCCGCCAAGAAGATAGGGTATCAAACACCCCAAAAAAATACTTAAAATTAAACGACTCTTTAACGTTTTTCTATTTCTCATAGCAGACCCTCAATACACGTTAATCACGCTTGGACAGCAAAGACAGAACGGCTTCCAGAGGCATCGGCTTTGCAAGATAGAAGCCCTGACCATACCGGCATCCCATTTCTTTAAGGGCCCGATATTGCGCTTCGCTTTCAATGCCTTCAGCGACTGTTTTTAGTCCTATCTTTTCGGACATATGAACTAATAAATCGACGATAACACGGTCTACCGAATCCGTCAAGATATAGTCTACGTAAGATTTATCAATTTTCAATCGATCAAACGGCAATTTTCCTAAATAATTAAGGGATGAATACCGGGTTCCAAAATCATCGAGTGAAATGTTGTATCCCTTCTCTTTAAGGGCACGCATGGTCCTACGTGTCTCCTCTAAATTGTGAAGAACCGAGTATTCGGTAATCTCGAATTCAATATCTTCCGGTCGAATGTCATACGTTTCTCTAAGTTGCGTCAACGAATGAAGAAGTATATCCGAATTGAACGACTGAGCCGATAAATTAATGGAAAAACGACAAGGCGGTGCCGCACCGAATTTTTCGGATATCACCTTAAAGGCATTTTTGATGACCCACTGATCGACTTTAACAATCTGACCGGTTTGTTCCGCAATGGCAATAAATTCTCCCGTCGTTATATTCAGTTGCTCATCAAACCAACGGAGCAACACTTCCACCGAACCGACTTCCCCGGTCATTAAATTATAAATTGGTTGAAAATAAAGCTCTAATTGGTCTTCTTCCAGCGCTTTCCCGAGAGCTTTTTCAATGGTTGCAACGCGCTCAAGCTCTACTTGAAACTGTTTTCTAAAATATTCAACACTGCCCTTGCCGTTGATTTTTGCTTTATGCAAAGCCAAATCCGCATTCATCAATAATTTTTGGACAACCGTACCGTCTTCCGGAAAACGGGTAATCCCAATACTGGCGGTTGGCGTAAACTGAACTTCTCGAAGTGCCCAGTTTCGCTGTACGATGTCATGAAGGGTTTTAATAACCGTTTCATCGGGGATACCGAATTCCACAACTAAGAATTCATCGCCACCCCAGCGGTAAATATGTTCATAAGGCGCCTCTTTTTGAAGGGCTTCTCCAAACATTTTAAGGAAGAGATCTCCATAGAGATGTCCGTGGATGTCATTCAGATTTTTAAATTGATCAATATCCAGATAATAAAGCGTAAACGGGTGCCCTTCCGAAATCAAACTGCTGATCTCGTTTTCAAAGACCATGCGGTTTTTTAGACCCGTCATCCGATCCATATAAGCCATTTTTAAAATCTGCTCTTCCTGAAGATGTTGCTTGGTTAAATCGGTCCCGAACGAAACCACAAAAAAACGATCTTCAACAGAATCATAGACCAGCGTATCATTCCAGAGCATGCTCAATTCTGTCCCATCTTTACTGACGACTTTATTCTCAAAATTGTTGACGCGGTGATTTTCTCTGAGTTCATCAATTAAAGTCTTCAGTTTCGGACGTTCACCTTCGGGAATCAAAAATTCCGTCCATTTCTTTCCTTTAATTTCTTCCAGCGTATAACCGAGCAACTCCGTATAATAATGGTTGACATTGACCACTTCACCGTGGAGGTTCCAAGTCATAATGGCCGTATTGCTACTTTCAAATATTTCTTCCACGAACTGCTTTTGACTCGTCAGCAAATCCGTTGTTTTGTAGAGCGCTTCAAGTTTCGTCTTCAGTTCCTCTTCCATGGCAACCAGCTCTTCGGCAAAACTGACGAGTTCTTGATTTTTTGAGGAAACTTCACCGGTCAATTTAAAAATCTTCTTATATTCCGATTTTAAGACGAGGTACAAAATCAAAGATGAAACCACAATAAAAAGCCATCCTTTGATGCTTTGCATCATATGATATTGCTCCATATTACCGGCAAAGAGAAGCAAAACGCGATCCGAAAAACCGATCCATACCAATCCAAACAGAAGATAAATGATGACAGCTCTAAGAGGATGGCTATATGCTTCCAGTTCTTTATCCATCGATAATTTTTCTAAGTCCTCCGGACTGAATTTTTTCATCATTTTCTCCTACTCGCAGATTTATTGCAATGAATTTTATCGACTAAAGTGCGGTTTATATTTCTAAAAATTTCTGCATTTCACGAACCAATTTTTCCTGAACACGCTCCGTTGTGTTGATCAAAAAAATCCAAAGTCGCTTTTCCCCATTTGATTTTTGGGGAATAAACGTTAAGTCAAGCCAACTGCTGTAAAGTCCGTTTTTTCTTAAATGCCGAAAATGAACTTTTACATTGCGAATGATTCGATCTTGTTGAAGGGCATTCAAGGCATTATTCCGAATCAAACAACTGTCACATTTTGCGGTAGAACCGCACAAGGCATCATCTGCAACATTTTCACAGTGAAGCTGATTGCCCAAAACTAATTTTTCAGAAATGGGTGTGTCCTTTAAAAACTGCTCAATATTTTGATTGGTATAGAGCACTTCCAGCTTGTCATTTGTCAACAAAACTCCGATCGGCATCTCTCGAACGAGTAATTCAATCGCCTCTCCGGCCGCTTCTTCCCCGATAATTTTCAGCAATTTTTCTTCCATATTTTCTCCCGTGCATGCCTCTTTTTTCACAGCACATTGGTGGCATAATGTAAGATTTCTTACATTTTTTATTATAATCCTTTTTTAATAAATCGTCTATGCATTCCGCATCAAATCCTACTAATGATGCATTTTTGCCGTATATTTTTCCATGCAAAAGCCCCCCTGCTTTATGCCGGGGGGCTACTGTCATTCGTTTTCAAGTGCTCTCAAATCGTAAGGCGTCTCTTGGTAAACATAATAATTCAACCAATTTTGGAAAAGCAGGTACGCATGTCCGCGCCAATTAACCAAAGGGGCTTGCGTCACATCATCATTCGGAAAATAGTGTTTCGGTTTATCGATTGCCACCCCGCGCTGAACATCTCTGAAATATTCGGCGGCCAAAGTCAGCGGATCGTACTCGGAGTGTCCCATTGCATAAACTTCCCGACCATCCCTTGAGACAATCAGTCCCACACCGGATTCTTCCGATACGGCAACCACTTCCAGTTCACTGATCTTAAGCACATCTTCCAGCCGCACTTCCGTATGTCGAGAGTTCGGAATATAAAAAGCGTCGTCGAATCCTTTTAGCAGCTTATGATTTTTAACCCACGCCCTGTGCTTAAAAACGCCGAATCGCTTCTCAGGCAGTGCGTGCTTCGGTATACCGTAATGCTTATAAAGGGCTGCTTGAGCACCCCAACAAATGTGAAACGTTGCAAATCCGTGTGCGCGGCTCCAAGCCAATATATGCTCCAGTTCTTTCCAATAACTGACCTCTTCAAACGCCATGTTCTCTACCGGCGCACCGGTGATAATCAATCCGTCAAAATTATCATTCTCCACTTTTGAAAACGGGACATAGAATTTATCCAGATATTCATGCGGGGTATTCTTGCTTTCATGCGTTTCCAACTGAATAAGGACAATCTCCATTTGAATCGGGGTATTCCCAAGCAGGCGCATCAACTGCGTTTCAGTAACGACTTTTGTCGGCATCAGATTGACGATACCGATTCTCAAAGGCCGTATGTCCTGATGTGCCGCTCGAAATTCAGTCATGGTAAAAATATTTTCTGAGGCAAGCACCGCTGCCGCAGGTAAATCGTTTGGTATAATAATCGGCATGTCGTCCCCCTACTTCGCTGCGTTTAAGGCCTGATCCAAATCTGCAATAATGTCATCAATATTTTCTATACCGATAGACAGGCGGATAAGATCCGGAGCTACGCCGGCCTTAATTTGATCCTCTTCACTCAACTGACCATGTGTCGTGCTCGCCGGATGAATCACCAACGACTTCGCATCGGCCACGTTGGCAAGCAGCGAAAACAGCTTCAGCTGATTTATAAATTTCTTACCGCTTTCAAGACCGCCTTTGATTCCAAAAGTAAAGATAGAACCGCAGCCTTTTGGGAAATACTTCTGAGCAAGGGCATTGTATCGGCTGTCAGGAAGCGCCGGATACTCTACCCAGCTTACCATCGGATGGCTTTTTAGATAATTTGCAACGGCAACGGCATTGTCTACATGTCGTTCTACGCGAAGCGACAGCGTCTCCAAGCCTTGAAGGAGCATGAACGCATTAAATGGACTAATACAAGCGCCGGTATCGCGAAGCAATTGTACTCTGGCCTTTGTAATAAAAGCGGCCGGGCCGACATCCTGCGCATAACACATACCATGGTAGCTTTCGTCGGGCTCCGTCAACCCTTTGAATCGACCTGATCCAATCCAGTCAAACTTTCCGGAGTCCACAATAAGACCGCCGATTGACGTCCCGTGACCCCCGATAAATTTCGTGGCAGAATGCACGATGATATCCGCCCCGTGTTCAAACGGTCTGAACAGATACGGCGTCGCAAATGTATTGTCAACAATTACCGGAATGCCATAGCTGTGTGCCATTGCGGTCAGGGCATCCATATCGACCAAGTTGATTCCAGGGTTACCGATTGCTTCAACATAGATGGCTTTCGTTTTATCTGTAATGGCCGCTTCGAATTCGGACAAATTGTCCGGATTGACAAAAGTCGTGTGAATGCCGTATTTTGGGAAGGTCGACTTAAACAAATTGTAAGTCCCGCCATAAAGCGTACTGGCCGATATGATCTCATCTCCCGCTTCCGCGATGTTCATCACCGCATAAGTCACCGCAGCCGAACCGGAAGCAACCGCCAATGCCCCCACTCCACCTTCAAGCAAGGCAATCCGTTGTTCCAGGACATCAGTCGTTGGGTTCATAATACGCGTATAAATATTCCCGGGTTTTTTCAGTCCAAATAGATCGGCCGCATGATCTGTATTCTCGAAAACATAAGAAGTCGTCTGATAAATCGGAACGGCCCTCGAACCCGTAGTCGGATCCGGTGTTTGTCCGCCGTGAACTTGAAGCGTTTCAAATTTGAATTCCATCGTTCGTCACCCTTTGCCTAATCGAAACTAGGCACCTTTCTCCTTAAAATTGTGTACACAAGTATTTGTGCGCATGCCTGATGTGTTCTAAAATAGAAAAGACCTCTTTCCTAGAAAGAGGTCCTTATTGTCTTCAGTTCCTCTCTCATCTCTCAGCTTTTCACTGCAGGAATTAGCACCATACTTTCGCTGGTTGCCGGGCATCATCGGGCCTGTCCCTCCGCCTCTCTGGATAAGAGTGTCTTCCATATGATATTGAGACGATATTAGCATACTGCATTTAAGATGTCAAGGCTTCATAGAAATTCCTAAAAAAAATTCATGTCTCACTGTTATAAAAAAGAACGACCGCCACCTATAATTTTGGTATAATAGTGGCGAGTCGTTTTCCCCCACACCCTTCCATTAAATATTTGTCGGAGCGATTATGAAAAAATTTTTATTCCCGGATATTCCGGCCGAGCACAAGGAGCCCTTTATAAAGAGTTTGGTTGCGCAAAGTGCAGCGAGAATGCGCGTTCCCCTGGTTGTCATCATTATTTTGCAGGCTCTTCAATTAATGA
>JASUTA010000139.1 GCA_030445805.1 Clostridiales bacterium | reverse complement strand
TTCTGTGCCGAGACAATATATTCCGGCAGTTGAAAAGGGCCTTGTGGAATCTTGCGAACACGGGATTCTCGCAGGGTGTCCGGTGGTCAATGTCAAGGCGACCCTGCTTGACGGATCTTACCACGCGGTAGACTCTTCGGAAATGGCCTTCAAAATGGCGGCGCACATCGCATTTAAAAAAGGGATGGAACAAGCGCAAGCCATTTTACTCGAACCGATTGCACATGTTGAAATTTATGTGCCGGACGAGTTCATGGGGGATATTATGGGCGACATGAACAGACGCCGCGGCAGAATTTTGGGTATGGAGCCGAATGAAGTCGGATACCAAAAAGTCATTGCAGAAGCACCTCAAGCCGAGATGTTTGAATATGCAACAGATCTCAGGTCCATGACTCAGGCGCGCGGATGGTTCAGCATGCGCGTAGAACGTTATGAAGAAGTGCCGATGCAAATCGCAATGAAGATCGTTGAGCAAGTTAAAAAAGACAACGAGCGATAAGCAAGAAAGATGAAAAAATCAGATTCATAAAGCGTTCGGGGGGAGAGAAAGGATGATTTCTCTCCTCTCTTTATATGTGATTTGAGAGGAGTTTTTCTTTCAAAAGGCGTTCAAAGTTGGTAAACTAGTATCCATAGAGAGGTGCGACATGATTCAATATAATTTTGACGAACGCGCAAATGATGTGATCAATTTCGCTTTTGCAGAGGCGAGAGATTTGGGACACCGTTATGTCGGTACGGAACACCTGGTGTTGGGGCTTTCTCAAATTCAGGGAACGCAGGTTCACGAAACTTTCCTGTACTATAAGATTGAGCCCGAAGACATACGCCTTGAACTCATCAAATTGATGGGCCGCGGGACGGTATTTAACGGCATAGAGGGATATACAGTCAGAGCCAAAGCGTGTCTTGAGCGCAGTCATGCCTATGCGATACAGACCAACAGTGCGGAAATTCTTCCTGAACATATATTCCTCAGTATAATGCAGGACAAAAAATCCCTCGGGTATAAAGTGATGACCAAACTGAGTTTGGATGTTTCAAAAATTGTCGGCGGTGTGCTTAAGAACGATGTATTCCAATCCGGCGGGATTATAAAAAACAGTCAGGTTGAGCAATTTAACGTCCAAAGAGAACCGGAATGGGAACGATACGATACGGTTGACCGAAGTGTTTTGGAGCGCATTGGAACGAATTTGACTGAAATGGCCAGAGAAGTGCCCTTTGACGCCGTTATCGGCCGCGGGGCCGAAATTCAGCGCATGCTTCAAATTTTATCCAGACGGACGAAAAATAATATTTGCCTCGTTGGAGAACCGGGCGTCGGTAAAACAGCTCTTGTAAAAGGGCTTGCAAATCTGATTGTCTCGGGGGAAGTTCCTGAAGCCATTAAAAATAAAGAAATTATTGAAATCAATGCAGGTGCTTTAATTTCAGGAACGATGTATCGCGGGCAATTTGAAGAGCGCATGAGCCGTCTGATCCAGCTTCTGATTCAGGACAAGAACTTGGTGGTCTTTTTTGATGAACTGCATACGTTGATAGGCGCCGGGGCAACGGGTGATCGATCCATGGATGCGGTCAATTTGCTCAAACCGCATTTGTCGGCCGGAACGATTCAAATGATCGGTGCGACGACAAACGAAGATTTTCAAAAATACATAGAGCCGGATTCGGCACTGATGCGCCGAATGACTGTGGTGGACGTGGAAGAACCGAGCGAATCCGAAACCGTCGATATTTTGCTTCACGTCAAAACGGATTACGAGACTCATCACGGCGTGGTTGTGACGGATGAAGCCATCGAGAGCGCCGTGAAACTTTCAAAACGCTATATGCCGCAACGAAAATGGCCGGATAAGGCGATTGACCTTATAGACGAAGCCTGTTCGCGAAAACGATTGGACAATATAAAGGCACTTGAAGCGATTCACGAATTGCGTTACCGCCTGAGTCAGATGCGCGCCGAAAAGGAACAAAATATTCTTGAGATGGATTTTGAAGCGGCTTCTAAAATCCAGGCGGAAGAAAAGCGCATTCTGGCACACATTGAGAGAAATGACAGGGCGAAGGCGCTGATGAGCGCTCAGAAATTGTCCGTCCGCAGGGAAGACATCGAAGGCGTCGTGTCGGATTGGGTGAAAATCCCGGTCACGGCGCTGTCGTCTCACGAAAGGGAACGTCTGAAACACATTTATGATTTCCTTTCAAAAGAAGTTTTCGGACAGCCGGCAGCCGTCGAATCCGTATCGCGTTCACTTAAGAGGGCACGTGTCGGACTGAAAGCGCCGAATCGTCCGATGGGCGTGTATCTATTCGTGGGGCCGACAGGCGTCGGTAAAACAGCGCTTGCAAAGGCCATTGCAAAAGTATATTACGGGAGCGAAAAAAATCTGATCCGCCTTGATATGTCGGAATACATGGAAAAACACAGTGTGTCGCGTATGATCGGAGCCCCTCCGGGTTATGAAGGCAACAGAGAGGGTGGATATCTCACCGGTGCGGTTTCAAAAATGCCGTATGCCGTGGTTCTGTTTGACGAAATTGAAAAAGCGCATGAAGATGTTGTCAACGTATTGCTCCAAGTCATGGACGAGGGCATGCTGACGGACGGTCGCGGGAAAACAGTGAGCTTCAGAGACGCACTTGTCATTATGACGTCCAATTTGGGAGCGGGTGATGTTAAAAAGATCATGGGGTTTGGCAGCAGTTCGCGATCGGATGATGAAGAACGTTTCAGAGAAGCCTGCAAATCGTATTTTAAACCGGAGTTTATCAACCGCATGGATGAGATTGTGGCTTTCAGCCCGCTTGGATTGGAGGCGGCGTCAAAGGTTGCCGATCAGGAACTCGAAGCGTTTCAGCACTTGCTTGAAGATAAACCGGTGGTGTTTGAATGGGATGAGAAAGTGCCTGTCTGGTTTGCAAAGCAATTTTACAGTGAAGCTTACGGCGCACGGCCGATGATCCGCGCCATTGAACATGAGATAAAAGACCGCGTTGCGGAATGGCTACTCGAAAGCGATGCTTTCTTGAGTGCGCGTTTTTCCGTTGAGTCGGATCAATTGATTTATGATGTGGTCAGGGGAACAGAAGCGAGTGGAGGAGAGTCTTAATGGCAAAAACGAAAAGCCGATTTGTCTGTCAAAATTGTGGCAGTGTTTCACCGAAATGGATGGGGAAATGTTCCGAATGCGGTGCGTGGAATACATTGGTAGAGGAACTTGAAGCACAGCCGGTTCGCACGGGTAGCATTGATATCGGCGATATGAGTGTCCCGCAAAAAATTGGTGAAGTGACTTTTGATGAAACGGAGCGCTATTCAACACAAATCGGAGAACTGGATCTCGTCCTTGGGGGCGGTGTCGTCAAGGGATCGCTGATCCTTGTCGGCGGAGAACCGGGCATCGGGAAGTCGACCTTGCTCTTACAAGTGGCCAATCATTTGACGGCCGGCGGACGCAAGGTGCTCTATGTATCGGGAGAAGAATCAATCAAGCAGACTAAATTACGGGCGCAGCGACTGAATGTCGTTTCTGATAGCTTGTATATTGTAGCGGAAAATAATCTTGAAAAAATAAAGCATCACATTTTGCAGTTGGAACCGGAAGTGCTGATTGTGGACTCGGTTCAGACGGTTTATTCGCCGGAGATTACTTCTGCACCGGGAAGCGTCAGTCAGGTTCGAGAAGCAACCAATCAGTTTATGAATCTTTCCAAGCGAAACGGGATCAGCACTTTTCTCGTCGGTCATGTGACAAAATCGGGTTCCATTGCGGGTCCGAAAGTCCTTGAACACATGGTGGATACAGTGCTGTATTTTGAAGGAGAAGGGCATAATCTCTACCGAATGCTCCGTGCGGTAAAAAACCGGTTCGGTTCGACCAATGAACTCGGTATTTTTGAGATGACGGGAAACGGGCTTGTTGAAGTAGCCGACCCCTCGCGACTGTTTATGTCGGGAGGGTCCAAGCGTGAAGCGGGGTCGGTTATTTTGCCGACGCTCGAAGGAACGCGGACTGTGCTGGTTGAAATTCAGTGTTTGGTTTCGCAGACGAATTTCAATATGCCTCGGCGGATGGCGATGGGAATTGATTATAATAAATTGATTTTGCTGACGGCGGTTCTGGAGAAAAAAGTGGGCATGACGCTTTACAATCAGGACATTTATTTAAATGTTGTCGGCGGTATGTCCGTGGATGAACCGTCGGCGGATCTGGCGATTATCGCGGCCATTGCATCGAGCTTCAGAGAGGTGGTTTTGCCGGAAGATTTGGTTATTTTCGGAGAGGTTGGATTGACCGGTGAAATTCGTTCGGTAAATCAAGTACAGCAACGGATTAATGAAGCGGCAAAACTCGGGTTTAAAAAGGCGATTATTCCGAGGACGAATTTAGAGGGGCTGAATAAGCCAGAAGGATTTCATGTTTTGGGAATGCAACATGTGGAAGAAGTTTTTAAATATTTTTTCTAAAGAAGGCCAAAAATGAACACGGCAGAAATAAAAAATCCGCAAAATTCACAGTGAAATGAATTTTGCGGATTGTGTTTTCTAATAAAGACTGTATTTCCCGAGGGTGGATATTTTTTTATATTCCTTCAAAAGAACGTCGTAAAGGTTCATATCCAAGGTGTTGCAAAGTGCGGCGATATAAAACTCGAGTCGCCCGAGCTCTTCTTCGATTTTCTCTTGGCAAGCCGGGCAAGGTTTTCCGTGGATGTGTTCCGCTTTATATTCTTTGAGCGCTTCGTAACTCAAGTTTTCAGGAATTTCGAGCTTTTCTGCGTTCAAGGTAACACAACCGCAATTGGTAATGGATTTGATGACGGCTCTTGTAGATTTGGATGAAGCGTCGTTGATTTTGCTGACAATATCTAATAAGTTTGAGTGGCGAATGAGTACTTCGTCTACTTTATTTTGAAATTCATCATAGATGACATCTTTCATACGGCCTCCTAACGCAAGCGATGTACCTGTTGATTTTTGGATGCCCTTATTGTATCACAAATGAAAAGAAAGAGAAAGACAATGGGATTCTAAAAAAAAGTAAAAACCCTATGAGAAAGTATTGACAAGGATTCCAGCGGAATGTAAAATATAGGTTTGTTGAATCAAACGGAATTATGGTGTATAATAATGCTATCAATGCATGGAGGGAAAGAGTATGTTTAAGATTGGTGATAAAGTTGTATACCCTATGCATGGCGCCGGAGTCATTGAAGCGATCGAAGAAAAAGAACTGTTAGGCGATAAAAAGCAGTTTTATATTCTAAAGCTTCCGATTCGCAACATGAAAGTGATGCTCCCCATAGATTCCGCTGAAAATCTAGGTGTCAGAAGGGTTGTCGATACCGGCGAGTTTAACGCGGTATTGGATATTCTTGCACAGGAAAAGGGAACGATGCCGGATAATTGGAACAGACGTTATCGTGCAAATCTTGAAAAGGTGAAGACCGGTGATATTTTTGAATTGGCTTCTGTGGTTAGAAATCTTGAGATCTTGGATCGTGAAAAGGGACTGTCAACCGGCGAACGGAAGATGCTCAATAATTCTAAGCAGATTTTAGTCAGTGAATTGATTCTTGCAAAAGATCTCGGAGAAGACGAAGCGGTTTCGCTTGTCAATGCTGCAATTTGTAGCCATTAGTCATCTGTAGGGGCGCAAGCCTCTTTTTTTTGTCGTGTTTTGAAAGATGACAAGTCTTTTCTTTTGTGGTAGAATGCACCTAAAAGATAATGGGAGAGGTGTGAGATGGAAAAACGTGTATTAGGAAAAACTGGGCTGGAAGTATCACTAGTTGGCTTTGGTGGAATTCCGATTCAACGTTGCAACCAATGGGAAGTGGATGATATCGTCGAGACACTGATTGAAGAAGAGATTAACTTCATTGACACCGCCAGAGCTTATACCACCAGTGAAGAAATGCTGGGTGAATCCCTTAAAAAATGGGGGCGAGATCATTTCTATCTGGCAACAAAAACACCCAAGCTGGATTATGATGGTGTGATGGCGGATGTAAAACTGAGCCTTTCCTGTCTGCAGACCAATTATATTGAATTATACCAGTTTCATAATGCCAAAACGATGGAAGCCTATGAGACAATCATGGGACCGGGCGGTGGTTATGAAGCACTCAAACAATGTCAACAAGAGGGGTTGATTGGTCATATTGGCATTACCTCTCATAGCTTTGAAGTTCTTGACCGGGCACTGGCAGAAGGTCATTTTGAAACAATTCAGTTTCCCTATAATTATGTTGAAAACAAGGGGGCTACGCTTTTTGAAAAAGCAAAAAAATTAAATGTTGGGGTCATTGTGATGAAACCTTTGGCTGGTGGCGCCTTTATTAATGCAACCTATTCTTTACGTTGGGTCGCGGAAAACCCTGATATCTCAATAATGATACCGGGCATGGATTCGGTCAAGCAGGTTAGAAAAAATGCGCGGGTTGGCAATGATTTTAAAGTGCAGATCTGAAGAGCACACGTCTGA
>JASUTA010000138.1 GCA_030445805.1 Clostridiales bacterium | reverse complement strand
CATCGGGTTCAGGAAAGTCGACGCTGATGAATATCATCGGCTGTTTGGACAAACCCACCCACGGACGTTACATTTTGGACGGTATAGAGACGAATACCATGGATGCAAAGGCACTGGCGAAAATCAGGAACCTGAAAATAGGATTTGTCTTTCAATCGTTCAATTTGATTCCGAGGACATCTGCGCTTCAAAATGTAGAGCTTCCCATGATTTATGCCGGCGTTGGGCATAAAGAGAGACGTGCAAAATCGGAAGCGGCTTTGGAGCGTGTCGGACTAAAAGATCGTATGGATCACAAGCCGAACGAGCTATCGGGCGGCCAAAAACAACGTGTGGCCATTGCTCGGGCATTGGTCAATGAACCGGCTATTATTTTGGCGGATGAACCGACGGGGAACTTGGATTCAAAATCGACGGAAGAAATTATGGAAATCTTTAAGAGCCTTAACCAAGAAGGTGCTACGATTATATTGGTCACGCATGAGTCGGATATTGCGGCTCAAGCCAAGCGCGTCGTCACGTTTAAAGACGGTCAGATCATCCAAGATGTGCGCCAGGACGGAGGTGATCAGGCATGAGTTTTTTTGAAAGCTTACGGATTGCTCTGAATGCAATTCGCGTCAATAAAATGCGATCCATCTTGACGATGCTGGGCATCATCATCGGCATCGCATCTGTCATCGCGATTTTTGCGCTCGGAAACGGGGGCGAAGCGGCGATCAACGATGAGTTCAAATCCTTCGGTGTGAATCGGATGATTTTGTATCACAACCCGGAAGAGGAAGTGGCAACCCGTGATCTGGTGACGCTGGAAGATTTGGATGCGATTCAGCGGGCCTTTAGCGATGATATTGTTGCGGTTTCTCCATCATCCAGTGCGGCAATGAGTGTGGTTCAAAAAACGCATATTCAAAAAGACGAAGGCATTTCGGTCACGGTTAACGGTGTCAGTCATAACTATGACCAGATTGAAGACATCCCAATTGTTTCGGGTCGATTTTTACTTGAAAGCGATTCCGACGGTTTGAGAAATGTGGTTATTATTGACGAAGATCTCGCCATGGATGTTTTCGGAAAGACGGATGTCGTCGGCGAAAGGTTGACGCTCAGCTATTACAGTCAGCGCATTACGTTTACCATTGTCGGTGTGGAAGAAGCGTCTAAAGATTCTTTGCTATCCGGATTTAACCCGGCGATCAATGTCTATGTTCCTTATGTCACGTTGGCACAGATTACAGGTGCGGGGAACTATATCTATATGACGGAAATCAATACCACTGCGGATGCCAACAAAGAGGCGCTTGAGGGATCTATTGTATCTTTGATCGCTCAACGTCACAGAACTTCGGAAGACAATTACAAAATTTTTACCGCAGAGAGTGAAATGGATGCCGTTAATACGGTCATGGGGTATATCACGGGCATTATCAGTGCTGTGGCGGCGATTTCATTGGTCGTCGGAGGAATCGGCGTTATGAATATTATGCTGGTTTCGGTGACGGAACGAACGCGTGAAATCGGTATTCGCAAGGCACTCGGTGCTCAGCGCAGAGATATTCTGTTACAATTTCTTGTAGAAGCTGTTATAATATCACTAATCGGAGGGGTTATCGGAACCGTTATCGGCGCGACAATTGCGTTGGTGGCAGCATCACAACTGGGGCTTCCCACGTTGGTTCCGATGGATGCGGTTTTGATCGCCTGGCTGTTTTCAGCGGGCGTCGGGATTTTCTTCGGATTATATCCGGCCAATAAAGCGGCAAAATTGGATCCGATCGATGCCTTGAGATATGAATGATGTACTGCAATAAATCATATGTTACAATGGATGATGCCTCAAAAATAGACGCTTTATAAAAAAATAAGGTTTATTCATGACTTTAGGAGGGGTTTTACATGTCAGAAGAAAAAGAGTATGAAAACATTCCAAACGAAACACCTTTAGAAAATAACGGATCTCCGGAAGATGAAGTTACTTTAAACGATGAAGTACTTTTGGAAAATGATGTCCCTTTAGAATTTGAAATGCCGGTGCCTCCGGAACCTAAGCTTTCATTTTGGCAAAAATTTCTTTATGTATTTGTCAACCCGACGGCTCTGTTCGAAGAACTGAATTTGTTTCCGAAAATTTTGTTGCCGATGCTCTTGATCGCTGTGGTTGGTTCACTTGCCATTTACATCAATATGGGGGAACTGGTTGAACTGCAAAGGCAGGCATTGGTTCAGGCCTATACGCAACAAGGCGTTGCTATACCGTCCGACGGATTGATGGGGATGGCTAAACTGGCAGGATGGTTTACGCTGGCAACAGCGGGGATTACGTTTATTATTATCGCAGTCGTTAAAGCGTTGTTTACCAGAGGGGTGGCATCGTTCTTTGGCGGTGAGGGCGGTTATAAACGCGTATTGAGCGTCGTTCTTCACAGTTACTATATCGTGGTAATCGGTGGTGTGATTGAGTCGGTCATCGGGTTGATTATTGGTGTGCCGCAGTTTTCGATTTCACCGGCGTTATTTTTAGACCCGGCAAATAATTTGACACCATTCTATATTTTGATGGCTTCGTTCAACCTATTTACGTTGTGGTACCTTGCAGTGACGGCCATCGGGGTCAAAATCGTGGAGAAGGTCAATTGGGGTGCCGCCGTATTCTGCAGTGTGTTGCCGTTTTTAGTGTTTACATTCGGACAATATTTCCTTTCTGCAAGATAAAAGAATGCATTTTCAAAAAAACAAAGCCGGTATCAGACCACAAGCTGATACCGGCTTCGCTTTTTTCATGTTGTATGATAAGGAAAGGATCTTAAAAGGTTACAGACTTGCTAAGAAGTCTTCTTTAGTCTGACCTTCGGCAAGTGCTCTTTTCAGCTTGGAAGATTTTGAAATATCGCCGAGCAGAATGCCGCCGACGAGTTTCCCGTCTGAGAAAAAGAATTTTTCGAAACGATCGCCTTCAATTGCTTTTTCAACATCATATGTTTTATCTGGGTTGCCGCCGACATCTCCAATGGAGAAAAGGCGCATATTCATGCCATGATAGAGGTTGAAAGGAACCAGCGTTTCATAAGCGGCTTCTTTTCCGATGGCGCCGAGTCCGGCTACTTTTCCTTGAGCAATCGCTTCGGGCCAAATGGCGTAATTAATGCCTTCAAATTCGGCACAGTCACCGGCTGCAAAAATATTGGGATCACTGGTACGCATAGCACTGTCTACGACAATACCCCGCTCGGTTTTGAGACCGGCTTCTTTTGCAACTTGCGCGTTGGCGCGAACACCGATTGAGAAGATGACAAAATCAGCGGGAACGACAGTTCCATCGGTGAGTTCAACACCTTCGGCGGATTGATTACCGGTGATCTGTTGTGTTTTAACACCTTTGAGAACATTGATTCCGGCCGCTTTGACTTTTTCTTCAAAGAGGACAGAGGCTTCTTCATCCAGTTGTCGCGGCAAAAGGCGATTCATCATTTCCAGTACGGAAACTTCGATGCCGAGTTTTACCAGTTGCCAGCCGAGTTCGAGGCCGAGCAATCCGCCGCCGATAATAACGGCTCTGTGTGCATCTTCGGCCATTGCCTTGATTTTATCGGCATCTTCCAAGGTACGGAGGCTGACGACTTTTTTCTTATCCGATCCCGGCATAGGCGGCATAAAATTGTAACTGCCCATGGCGAGAATGAGTGCATCATAGTCGATGCTTTCACCCGTGGCGAGTTCAATGCGCTTTTCATCCGGGAGAATTTTCCCGACATTGGCTTTCTTTAAAAAGTCAATTTTATTTTCTTTGTACCACTCTTCGTCGTGCAGATAAAAGCGTTTTGGAACTTCTTTTTCGCTGATGTATTCTGAAAGCATCGGGCGATAATAAATAGGCGAATATTCATTGGTTATCTGAATGATTTTACAGTCTTTTTCATTTGCGAGAATTTCCTCTACAGCGGCATTTCCGGCCGCCCCGTTTCCTATTACTACAATTTTTTTATTCATAAGTTTGTCCACCTTTCATTAAATAGCCTCATCTTTTGATTTTTATACCTTTCTTTTTTATCTTCAAGCAGACTTTTTTATGTTCTGACAAAAATAATAAAAATAATGTGCATAATGTGAGAAAATTTAAACGAAGTGGGTATATAGGCATCGTAGCGGTTAATAAATTTTTTAGAAGAGATATTGACACTGCACTTTCAGAATGGTATGATTGGTTTGTAATCATTACAAATTGAGAATGGTATTTAGGAAGTTCAAAAAATCAAAAGGACAAGGAGTGTAAGGTTATGAAGTATGAATGTGTAGCATGCGGTTACATTTATGATCCGGAAGTTGGCGATCCGGATGGCGGTATCGCGCCTGGAACAGCTTTTGAAGATATTCCTGATGATTGGGTTTGCCCACTTTGCGGTGTTGGAAAAGATATGTTCGAACCGGTCAAAGAATAAGTTTGAGTGTAATTGAGTACAAATAAAGCGGGTGATGACATGCACAGCAATCATGTAGGGGAATTCCTGAAGGACAATGGGATAAAGCCCTCATACCAACGAATTAAAATTTATGAATATTTGATGGGCAGTATGACGCATCCGACGGTGGATACGATTTACAATGCACTGTGTGATCAGATACCGACGCTTTCAAAGACAACCGTTTACAACACGCTGAAGGTTTTCATTGATAAGGGCATTGCTATGGCCATTACAATTGATGACAATGAAGTGCGTTATGACACCCGAACCGATGTGCATGGACATTTTAAATGTGAGAAATGCAACGAAATCTATGATTTTAAGGCGAACATCGAGCTCGAAGATGAGGACGTACTCCGGGGATTTGAAATAACAAAACAGCAGTTATTCTTTTATGGCGTTTGTAAGCATTGTAGTGAAGCAAAATAAGGAGGTAGTCAAATTGAAAAAGTTAGATGTTTATAAATGTGAGCTCTGCGGTAATATCGTAGAAGTGGCACATGTCGGCGGCGGAACTTTGGTATGCTGTGGTCAAAATATGACTTTGCTCGATGAAAAATCAGCGGATTCAGCAACCGAAAAACACGTTCCTGTTGTAGAAGCGGTAGAAGGCGGCTACAAAGTAACGGTTGGTTCAACGCTTCACCCAATGAAAGAAGAACATTACATTGAGTGGATTGAACTGATTTTGGAAAACAAAACACTGATCGCTTTCTTGAAGCCCGGAGACGATCCGATCGCATTCTTTAAAACAGATGAGAAAGCAATTAAAGCACGTGAATATTGTAATCTTCACGGACTTTGGAAAAACGATCTGTAAGATAATGAATTGGAGTTTGAGCTTCCGCTCAGGCTCCTATTTTTCGAAATGATGCCAAGAGACCCACAGACTGGTCTTTTTGGGAAAGGAGAACGCGTTATGATTAGTGCTAAGCTGGAACAAGCAATCAATAAACAAATTAACGCAGAATTGTATTCGGCATATCTGTATCTTTCAATGAGTGCCTATTATGAAAGCATCGATTTACCGGGATTTGCAAACTGGATGAAAGTTCAATTTGAAGAAGAACAATTTCATGCGCTGAAATTCTTTACGTATTTGGCAGACAGAGGCGGCAGAATTAAATTAGAAGCGATTGATAAACCGGTTTTTGAATGGAAAGATTCGCTGGATGTCTTTAAAGAAACACTGACGCATGAGCAACACGTAACAAGTCTGCTCAATGCACTTGCAGACGTTGCGGATGAAGAAAAAGACAGACCGACTCAAAATCTTTTGAAGTGGTTTTTGGATGAACAAGTTGAAGAAGAAGCTTCGGCAGAAAAAATCATCAAACAACTCAAAATGATCGACGGAAAAGGTCAAGGACTCTTGATGCTGGATCGTGAATTGGCGACACGTGTATTCGTACCGCCGACCACTGCTTAAGAGTATAGGACACAATCAATCAGAAAATAAAAGTTTCGCTTTAAAGATAAGTTTAAGACAAGTTTAAAATGGAGGTATTCTTATGGCGAGCATTAAAGGCACAGAAACGGAAAAAAATCTTCTGAAAGCATTTGCGGGTGAGTCTCAAGCACGCAACAGATATCAAATGTTTGCAAAACAAGCTGAAAAAGAAGGTTACAGACAAATTGCAGCTCTTTTCCTGGAAACAGCAGACAACGAACGCGTTCATGCAGGTCGTTTCTTCAGCTTCCTCGAAGGCGGCGGCGTAGAAATTACGGCTATGTATCCGGCAGGAAAAGTCGGTACGACACTTGAAAACTTGAAAGCAGCCGCAGCAGGCGAAAATGAAGAGTGGTCTATTCTTTATCCTGAATTTGCACGCGTTGCAAAAGAAGAAGGTTTCCCGAAAGTTGCAGCGGCATTTGAATTCATTGCAAAAGCAGAAGTAGAACATGAAAAACGCTATAACAAATTGGCTGAAAACGTTGAAAACGGCGTTGTATTCAAGAAAGACGCTCCAGTGCGTTGGAAATGCCTCAAATGCGGATACGTTCATGAAGGACCGGAAGCACCGGAAGTGTGCCCGTCTTGCCTTCTTAAAAAAGAGTACTTTGAACTTAAAGAAACTAACTATTAAGAATTTCGTTGCAAA
>JASUTA010000137.1 GCA_030445805.1 Clostridiales bacterium | reverse complement strand
TCATTTGCTGACAAAAGAGGGCATTTCAATCGATGAAATCAATCGAACAAAAACGCATCTCAAGGCGCGGTTTCTTCTTGATATGGAAGGAACGGAAGAATATATGGATCTGATTGGCCGCATGGAGCTTTTTGCACATAAAGAGCGCTCCCTAAAGGACATTGTCGATAAAATTGATCGAATTACCGAAGAGAGTGTCAATCAAGTCATATCGCTCTGCTTTTCAGAGAAAAAATGCGCCATGGCGTTCGTGGGGGACATTACGGAAGAAGAAGCGGAAAGTCATTACAAGCGGTTTGTTCAAGGACTGTAGGAGGTAAATTTTGAAAATCAAAATCGTCAATCAATCCAGTAATCCGTTGCCGGAATACAAAACAAAAGGGGCTTCCGGGATGGACTTGCTCGCAGATAATGAGACGCCAATCACACTTCAGCCGATGGAACGTGGGTTGGTGCCTACGGGACTTTTCGTAGAAATTCCGGAGGGCTATGAAGGACAAGTCCGAGCGAGAAGCGGACTCTCCATTAAAAACGGGATTACACTTGTAAACTGTGTCGGAACGATCGACAGCGATTACAGAGGCGAACTGAAGATTCCGGTCATCAATCTCGGGAGCGAAGCGTTCACAATATCCAGAGGTGATCGGATTGCACAGCTTATTATTGCTAAATATGAGACGGTTCAATGGGAAACATCCGATGTGATTGAAGATACGGATCGAGGTACCGGCGGATTTGGTTCTACAGGCGTATAAATAACCACTATTTATGTGAGGTGATCTTTTGGCAAGCGGCAGGAAGCAGACTACAACAAAAAAGACATCAACAGCGAAAAAGGCATCGACGACAAAAAAACCAAGCGGTTCAACGGGCACAAAAAAGACACAACAAAAAAAGCCTTCCGAGCAAGCACTCAAAAGCTATAAAGTGCGTTATGAAATTAAGATGATTGCACTTGTTGCGGTGACGCTGTTTCAGCTCCTGAGTCTGTACACAGAAGCAGTGGGTGTTGTAGGAACATGGTTGACTAAAGTTTATATGGGCTTGTTTTCTTATTTTGGCTATTTAATGCCTTTGATTGTATTTGTCATCTTTTTTGTCTTTCTCAATCCCAATTTTAGGCCGACGCGTATTCGTACGACAGCTTCTATGGTTTTATTCAGCCTGTCTGGAGTGATGGCTGTCACTCTCGGCGTACAAAAAGGAGCACCGATTTTCGGAGAAACGCTTTCCTTCTGGGAGATGATCCAAAAATCCTATACTATGGGAGCTGAACATACCGGTGGAGGGGTTTTTGGAGGTATTTTGACCTTTTATTCTGTTAAATGGACCGGACTTGTCGGCACCTTTATTTTAATTGTCGTCTTAGCGGTTATTGCGTTTATTTTATTCACAAGGATGTCTTTACAAGACCTTTGGAAAAATCACCAGCAAGCGACTCAAGAGAAAAAGGAAACGCAAAAAGCGGTTATTGAAGCCATTCAATCTCAAAATGCAGAGACAGCTGCTCTCCAAAACAAAAAGGTTGAATCCGTTCAAAATCTCAATAGTGACGGAACGCCTCATTTTCTGACACAACTTGAAGCCATGCGCCGTTCTAAAAAGAAAGAGGCGCTAAAAGCGTTTGATTATGACAGCTACGAGAAAAAGTCGGACTCGGTTTCCGAAAACACTTCAAAAGAAGGTTCAAAGCCGGTTTTATCCGAGCAAAGTCCCGAAAAAACATCCGAAAAGCCTTCTGAAAAAACGGGTGAAGGGATACCCGAAAAAACATCCGCAAAAACGTCGGATCCCGGGATCCGTTTTTATGATCACGTTGAAAAGCAAGATATCAAGCCGGTTGCAAATCCGTCGGGAAGTCAACCCAGCAATACAGACACTCAGGCAACGGGAACTGCAACTGCAGCTAAATTAAAGGATGCGGACATTGATCCCGCGACAGAGCAATCTGTCACGGCCGAGATTGAGAAAAACGTTCAAAAACCGATTGAATTTTATAAAATGCCGCCGCTTTCATTGCTTCGAAATGCAACGGTATCGGCGGCTACAGAAGATAAAACAGAATACCTTGAAATGGCGCGCCTACTGGAAGAAACGCTCAACAATTTTAACGTAGACGCAAAAGTACTTTCTGTCAAAAGGGGTCCTGCGATTACAATGTTTGAAGTTCAGCCCAGCCCCGGCGTAAAAGTCAGCAAAATTGTAGGGCTCAGTGATGACATTGCCCTGAATTTAGCGACCACTCAAGTCCGTATTGCACCGATTCCAGGCAAAGCCGTCATCGGCATTGAAGTGCCGAACAAAGCGACCTCAATGGTCACTTTTAAAGAGGTTATCCTATCCTCCGAATTTGAAAAAAATAAATCAAAACTGGCGGTAGGACTCGGAAAAGATATTTCAGGTACAGCGATTATCGGAGACCTTTCCGGCATGCCGCATCTTTTAATTGCCGGGGCGACCGGTTCCGGTAAATCCGTATGTGTGAATACAATTATTTGCAGCATTCTTTACAATGCGCGTCCGGATGAAGTCAAATTTTTGATGATTGACCCTAAAGTGGTCGAATTGAGTACTTACAACGGCATTCCTCACCTGATTTTGCCGGTTGTAACAGATCCTAAAAAGGCTTCTGTGGCTTTAAATTGGGCGGTCAATGAAATGACCCGACGTTACAAACTCTTTGCGGAACACACGGTAAGGGATATGAAGGGGTATAACCGAAAAGCCGAAGAACAAGGGCTTGAAATTTTACCTCAAATTGTGGTCATTATCGATGAACTTTCCGACCTGATGATGGTCGCGCCCAATCAAGTGGAAGATGCCATTTGCCGATTGGCTCAGATGGCTCGTGCCGCGGGAATTCATTTAATTGTAGCGACGCAGAGACCTTCCGTGGACGTTATTACCGGACTGATCAAAGCAAATATTCCATCGAGAATTGCATTCTCGGTTTCTTCATCCGTGGATTCCAGAACAATTATTGATATGAACGGTGCGGAAAAATTGCTTGGCAAAGGGGATATGCTTTACTATCCGGTCGGAGCGGCAAAACCGAAACGTGCACAGGGTGCCTTTGTTTCTGATGAAGAAGTCGAGCACATTGTTGAATTTATTAAAAATCAAGCCATAGAATTTACGTACAATGAGGAAATTCTTGATGACGTTCAACAGTTGGATAAGCCGGAAGAAGATGTTGATGAGTATCTGGAAGATGCCATTGCTTTTGTCGTTCAGGCGGAACAGGCTTCGACATCTATGCTTCAGCGACGATTTAGGATTGGCTATAACCGTGCCGCAAGATTGATTGACTCCATGGAAGAACGTCGTATTATCGGGCCTGCACGCGGCAGCAAGCCTCGTGAAGTCCTTATGAGTTCAATGGAATATGAAGCGCTTATATCCAATGTGCCGATGCCTACGGATGATCTTGCGGAGGTTCCGGGAGAGACATCCGGGCAAGAAGATGAGTGAAAAAGGGGATTTATGAAAAAAGTATATATTGAAACCTTAGGATGTTCCAAAAATCAAGTGGATAGTGAGCAAATGCTGGGTATTTTAGATGAGTCCCACGAACTTAGCGAAGCCCCTGAAGATGCGGATATTGTTATCGTCAATACGTGTTCTTTTATCGGAGACGCAAAAGAAGAATCCGTCGATGTTATTTTGTCTCTCGCCGAACTAAAAAAATCGGGCGGAATAGAAAAACTGATTGTTACAGGTTGCCTCGCTCAGCGCTATGCGACGGAACTTGTTGAGGAAATTCCCGAAATTGACGCATTGATCGGTACAGGAAATTTCTATACCGTAGATTCTGTCGTTCAATCGCTTTATGATGGGACGTCTGAAAATCAAAAATTATTTATTGATTCGGTTGATTTAATGGTTCCGGAAGATTTACCGAGGATTTTGACAACACCGTCTCATTATGCGTACCTCAAAATTGCGGAGGGTTGTGACAATCGATGCACTTATTGTATTATTCCGAAACTCAGGGGGCGCTATCGTTCCAGACACATAGAAGATATCGTTGAAGAAGCGCGTGAACTGGCTTCCGTCGGTGTTGCCGAATTTATTTTGATTGCCCAGGATTCTTCTCGATACGGGATTGATCTTTATGATAAACCAATGTTGCCGAATCTTTTGGAGGAATTGTCAAGGGTTGAAGCAATTAAGTGGATTCGCGTACATTATTGTTACCCGGATATTATGGATGAAGCATTAATTGAGGGATTTACCAAGCATCCGAAAGTTATCAACTACTTTGATATTCCGATTCAGCATGCGAGTGACAGTGTTCTCAAACGCATGAACCGAAAAACAACGCAAGCAAGTATTCGAAATACCATTCGCATGATCCGAGAAAAAGCACCGGATGCCGTGATTCGTACAACGGTGATTGTCGGTTTTCCGGGAGAGACTGAATCCGATTTTGAAGAACTGATGGCTTTCATCAAAGAAATCCGTTTTGAGCGTTTGGGTGCATTTAAATATTCTAACGAGGAAGACACACCGGCGTTCTTATTGCCGGATCAAGTGCCGGAAGAAATTGCCGAGGAACGACGCGATGCACTGATGGCCGCTCAAATGGAAATATCGGAAGATATCTTCTATCATAAACTCGGAAAAGTTTATCAAGTGGTTGTAGAAGAAGTCGCCGAACCGGGTGAAATTTACATCGGCAGAACAGCATATGATACACCCGAAATTGATGGGGTCGTTTATATTCATACGAAGTCAGAGCTTGAACTCGGCAGTTTTATTGATGTTAAAATAACAGATGCTTTGGAATACGACTTAATCGGGGAGGTTTATGATGAAAATGAACATCGCTAACCAATTGACTTTACTCAGAGTCGTTATGATTCCTGTTTTCATTTGGCTATTGCTTGCCGGTTACATGATTCCGGCGCTGGTGGTTTTTGCAGTGGCTTCTTTTACCGATTTTCTCGACGGATTTTTGGCGCGAAAACTGCATTTGATTACAAACTTCGGGAAATTTATGGATCCGCTTGCCGATAAACTTTTGGTGACATCCGCTTTGGTTTGTTTTGTCAGCTTGGGCTCGCTCAATCCGTGGGTGGTCATTATCATCCTGTCTCGGGAATTTATCGTAAGTATCTTCAGAGCAGTTGCAGCAGCCGAGGGCATTGTCATTGCGGCAAGTTGGTGGGGAAAGATTAAAACCAATGTTCAAATGGCAATGATTATCGTCCTATTGCTCGGGAATTGGCCTTTTAATGCAGTGGGTTTTCCTATGGACGTCATTTTAATCTATGCCGCAACGGCGCTTACAATTATATCAGGCGTGGACTATATCGTTAAAAATAAGCAGGTGTTACATTCATAAAATTTAAAAAATGAGTAAATGGTCTTTTGGTTTACATAATACAATTATGTAAACCGATCTGGAGGAAATCATGAAAGCAGGCATTTTAGCAATCGGAACTGAGCTGTTAATGGGACAAATTGTAAACAGCAATGCGGCATATCTGAGCCGTGAACTCAACGCATTAGGGGTAGGTGTTTTTTATCATTATACGGTAGGAGACAACTACGAACGCATCGAATCACATCTTAAGACTATGTTGAAGCAATGCGATTTGATTTTTACGACGGGTGGATTGGGCCCGACACTTGATGACATTACAAAAGAAGTGATTGCAGGTGCTTTGGGTCTTAAAATGCATTTGGATCAGCATAGTTTAGAGCGCATTGAAATGCGATTTCGAGAATTCAATCGACCGATGACTGAAAACAATATACGACAGGCTTATTTCCCTGAGAATGCCATTATTTTGGATAATGACATGGGAACAGCTCCGGCGTGCATTATTGAAGCTGAAGAAGGCAAAAAGGCCATTATCGTATTGCCCGGGCCACCAAAAGAAATGACACATATTTTTGAAAGACATATCAGAAAATTTATTGAAAAAATGAACCCCGGAAATATCTATTCTTCCTTTTTAAGCATTTACGGCATGGGTGAATCCGCCGTTGAAGCAACATTGATGCCCTTATTTGATTCACAGAGCAATCCGACTTTGGCGACCTATGCGAGTATCGGGAAGGTTCTCCTGCGCGTCACATCATCCGGATTGGCACCGGAGGAAAACAAACATACCGTTGAAGCCATGACCGAGAAAATAAAGGCACTTGTCGGGGAATATATTGTATCTGAATCCGGTGAAGAAATTGATGTTGTCGTTTTAAACCAGCTAAAAGAGCGTCATATGAAAATCGCTTTTGCCGAATCGTGTACCGGTGGAAATTTGGCTGCCCGTCTGATTCGCAACTCGGGTGCTTCTGAAGTGGTGGAATGTGGATTTGTCACTTATTCCAATCATGCAAAGCAAACTTTGATTCATGTTTCGGAAGCTTCATTAAGCCAATACGGCGCTGTCAGTCATGAAGTATGCAGAGAGATGGCCGAAGGAACACGAAAAGTTTCAGGTGCAGATATCACTGTCAGCGTGACCGGAATTGCGGGGCCGAATGGCGGAAGTGAAGAAAAGCCGGTTGGCCGTGTCTATATTGGTATCGATTACTTGGATCAAGTAAAAACATATGAATACACCTTTGTAGGTGATCGGGAAACCATCCAAAACAGAACGGTTATAGAGGCGTTACGACTTGTATATGA
>JASUTA010000011.1 GCA_030445805.1 Clostridiales bacterium | reverse complement strand
TTTTCTAAAATCTCCACTACCGCAGAGTCGAATTTATCAATCTGTTCCAGCGCCCCTTCAAGTGTGGTGAATTTCTGTATCTCCTTTTGCATGACACACACCAAAAAAAATTATGATTTATTTGATGAAGTTTCCTTCATTCTTTTTTACCCTGATATTTACGATAAACGGGCGCTCTCAACTCCTCAGAGATCGGCATATCCATCCATATCTCTTGTGACCTTATCCCCTGATAAAACAGCATCGATGCTCCGTTGACCGTTTGACAACCACAGGCTTTCCCGATTCTCAAAAAAGCCGTTTCCGGCGGTGTGTAAACGATATCGTACAATATTGAAGCCCCTGCGATGATGTCTTCTCCGATCGGAGAAACGTCTTCTCCCGGCGACATACCCACAGAGGTTGTATTGACGATCAGTTCATATTCCGGTTTAATGTCATCCGTTAACACCACCCGTACCGTACGATCCGGAAAAGCAGCTTGCAGGACAGATTGTACTTTGACGGCTTTTTCGTATGTCCGATTTGTCAATGTGACTTCACACCCCAAAGCGAGAAGTTCATAGGCCACGACTCTGGATGCCCCACCGGTTCCAAGTATTAAAGTCTTCTTACCGCGAACGTCTATTCCCGCTTCTGTAAATCCCATGACAAACCCATAGCCGTCTGTATTATAGCCTTTGAGTTTGCCGTCCTCGATTTTAACGGTGTTGACAGCGCCACACACTGCCGCTCTCGGCTCCAATTCATCCAAAAAAGGAATGATGGCTTCTTTATGCGGAATGGTGATATTAAACCCTTTTAAATTCGTTCTCAGAAAGGGAATCGTCGCGGCGAGGTCTTCAGGTTTGATGTGGAAAGCCAGATAACAGCGGTCCAAGCCCATTTCGTCATAGAGTGGATTGTGAATCTCCGGTGACCGGCTGTGTTTGATCGGGCTTCCGATTACGGCATATAATTCCGTTGCAGAAGTGATTTCTGTTGTATTGATCGTTTTCATAAACGCCTTCGACTCCTTTCTAAAATGGGTTCAATAACAGCCGGTTCAAATAAAAATTCCTTAACGCTTCCCTTTCCGACAGGAAGGATAAAAGAAATGGCCCCGGCTTTATTCTTTTTATCATGTAAGAGTGGTTTCATCAATGCTTCAACAGAAAATTCAGGCATTGAACGGGAGGTGCAACGCTGAATCAACTCAAAAATTTCTTCATAATACATCGGTTCAATCAGCCCTTGTTCCAATGCGACGGCAGATTCCACCGCCATGCCCCAGAGGACAGCCTCACCGTGAGAATAAGTGCCGTAACCGAATATTTTTTCGATGCCGTGTCCGACTGTGTGTCCAAAATTCAAAATTTTTCTAAGCCCGGATTCGCGTTCATCTTGATCCGTTACCGACTGTTTAAGTGCGACACACCTCCGAATGACGTATTCCAAATAATCGGGCTCCATTGACTGAAGCTTTGCCAAATTGGATTCGAGAGACCTTAAAAAATCATAATCGAGAATGACACCGTATTTGACCACTTCACCGATGCCGCTGACGCGTTCTCGCTCCGACAAACTTTTCAAAAGCCCCGGATCAATTAAGACACGTTTGGGTTGATAGAAGGCACCGACCAAATTTTTCCCTTGCGGCATATTGACTGCTGTCTTCCCGCCTACACTGCTGTCTACTTGCGCGAGTAATGTCGTCGGCACTTGATAATAGGGAATCCCCCGCATATAAATCGCCGCACAAAATCCCGCTACATCTCCGACAACACCGCCTCCGAAAGCAACCAGTTCATCCGAGCGGGACAGATTTTTTTCGAGCATAGCTTCCAATATCGCAGTTGCCGTTTCCATGGTTTTCGAGTCTTCTCCACCCGGTATGACATAAATCTCTATATCCCGATCAGAGAGCGTCACCTTTATCCGTTCGCCGTAATGCCCGTAAACGGTCTCATCCGTCACAAGAAAAAGACGTTTTCCTGAAATATAGGATCCGATGCTGTCAATCAGTCCGTTTTTAACGATGATCGTCTCTTCCCGCCCATCGGCCTCTCTCATTTTTTCCATCTCTCCAGCATCTCCTCTAAAGAATCTCCCCCCAATTTTTCAATGAGGGCTTCTCCGATAACAGCCGCAACGACCATTTCACCCACAACCGTCGCCGCGGGAACGGCACAGGCATCACTTCTTTCTACCGAAGCTTTGCGCGGCTCTTTTGTATCCATATCAACAGATTTTAAAGGCTTGTACAACGTCGGTATGGGCTTCATGGCACAGCGGACGACAAGCGGTTCGCCATTGCTCATTCCGCCTTCAATGCCACCTGCACGATTGCTGAGCCTGTGATACCCTTCTTCTTCCGAGTAGACTATTTCATCATGAACCTGGGAACCCGGTTGTTCCGCAACTTCAAACCCCATTCCGAATTCGACACCCTTAATTGCCTGAATACTCATGAGGGCATAAGCCAGTTTGGCATCCAGTTTTCTGTCCCATTGCACATAACTTCCCAGTCCGATCGGCAACCCGGTTACACGGATTTCAAAAATACCGCCCAATGAATCACCAGATGCTTTTGCCGCATCAATCGCTTTCATCATTTCCGCTTCCGCTTCCGGTACCGCGCATCTGACCGGCGACGCCTCAACACGCGCCCAGTCCGGAGCCTCAGGTGTTGATGAAAGCGGCGCAGAAACCGATCCGATTCGGACGACGTGTCCGTGGATTTCTATTCCGAAAGGTTTGAGCAATTGCTTGACAATACTGCCTCCCGCAACACGCGCGGCCGTTTCTCTGGCACTGCTCCGTTCGAGAACATTTCTCACATCGTCGAAGCGGTATTTGAGCGCCCCTGTAAGATCGGCATGTCCGGGTCTCGGCATCGTAACCCGTCTGCCGTCATCAATCGGCTCGATCGGATCCATATACGGCCGCCAGTTTTCAAAATCTTTGTTGACAATTAAATATGTAATCGGGCTTCCCAATGTTTTTCCGCCGCGCACACCGGACATAATCTCCACTTTGTCTTTTTCGATTTTCATGCGTCCGCCGCGTCCGTGTCCCTGTTGGCGACGCGCCATATCGGCATTAATTTCGTCGATATTGATGGGCACATTCGAAGGAAATCCTTCTATGATACCGATCAATCCTTTGCCGTGAGATTCTCCGGCTGTCAATAGTCTCAAAACATAAGCCTCCCTACTGTCTATTCTCCGTTTATGCTTCCTGAAGCGTCGGATACGAGCCGATTACCCGAAAGCGAGCGGTTATTTTTCTGAGTTCTCCTAAAATCACTGCGACATGATCTTCATCTCTGTGCCCTATAAAATCGATGTAAAAGACATAATTGCCGACAGCTTTCTTCGCGGGTCTGGATTCGATTCGCGTCAAGTTAATATGCGCTTCCGCAAAGGCCTTTAAAACGAGAAATAGGCTCCCCGGATAATCAGATGGAAAAGAAAAAGCAATCGACGTTTTGTCGTGCCCGGTTTTCTCCCGTTCTGTCCGACCGATCACCACAAAGCGTGTTTGATTCAACCGATTATCTTGAAGCCCTTTTTTCAGGCAACCGAGTTCATAGGTTTCCGCAGCGATTTGGTTGGCAATCGCGGCAATTTCAGGCCCGCCGTTTTTGGCAATTTCACAGGCTTTCGAAGTGCTTTCCGCCGTGTGTAGCGTCGCCTCCGGGAAAAGTGCTTTCAGCGTCTTTCGGCACTGGCCGATCGCTTGAGGATGAGAATAAATCTTTTTTACCGATTCCTGCGTCCCCGTTCCGAGCAGTTGATGCTCCACCGACAAAATCAATTCATCGCGGATGACGATAATGCCCGTTTCAAAGAGCAAATCCATCACCTGTGTAACCGCACCTTCCGTTGAATTTTCTATCGGCAAAATGCCTTCATCGACCAATCCGTTTTCTACGGCTTCAACCACGTCATAGAAAGAAACCATCGGAATACAATCTATCGCTTCACCCTTTTGACTGCGATACAATCTCGCTGCCTCATCACTGAAAGAACCCACCGGGCCCAAATATCCAATCTCCATTACCTTCCTCCCTATCGGCAAATGCGTTTAAGCAATGTTTCAAACTGCGGAAAAGAAATATCAATGCAAGCGCTGTCTTCGATTTCAATTGCCTGCTCCGAAAAAAGTCCGCATACGGCCATCGCCATGGCGATTCTGTGATCTCCAAGGCTGTCGATCGCACCACCTTGTATCTTGGACGGTCCAACGATTTCCATACCGTCCGGGAGTGCTTTGATATTGGCGCCCACTGTTCCCAGTGCCGAAACCATTGCATCAATTCGATTGGATTCTTTAAATTTCAGTTCTTCCGCACCCGTAATCCTCGTCTTGCCCTCCGCAAGTGCTGCAGCCACTGCAATCACCGGAATTTCATCGACCAACCTCGGAATCATCTCTCCCGAAATCTCTGTCCCGTGAAGCACGCCGCCTTTGATAACAATCGTTCCCATCGGCTCACCGCCGCTCTCAAAGCGATCTTCTATTTCTATCGTTGCACCCATGGCCTCTAAGACATCAATAATCCCTGTACGCGTCGGGTTCAACCCCACATTCTTAATCTTGAGTTCCGCACCCGGCATAGCCGCGGCCGCCACCATGAAAAAGGCGGCTGAAGAAATATCTCCCGGCACTTGAATAGACTGGCCTTCAAGCTTAGAGGCACTGACCGAAACCTGCAGTCCGCTTACAGAAACGTTTCCTCCGAAAGCCCTGAGCATTTTTTCCGTATGATCCCGTGTCTTTTCCTTTTCTACGACAGTGGTAATGCCGTCCGCATAAAGCCCCGAAAGAAGGATTGCTGATTTCACCTGAGCACTGGCCACAGGGGACTGATAAACCATGCCTTTCAAATTTCCGCCTCTGATGACCAACGGTGCCAACTTCCCGCCGTTTCTGCCGTCGATTTTTGCGCCCATCAGACGCAACGGGTCGGCTACACGTGCCATTGGTCTGCTGCGGAGCGATTGATCTCCGGTAATAATGCTGAGAAACGACTGGCCTGCCAAAATACCGGACATAAGGCGCATCGTCGTTCCGGAATTGCCCGCGTTCAGAACATCTGTAGGCTCTGTCAGACCGTTTGTCCCGCGGCCAATCACTTCGACCTCGTCGCCCTCCTGACGGATTTCAACGCCGAGTCCCCGAAAACACCTGATGGTACTCAGACAGTCTTCTCCCGCCAAAAATCCTTTGATATGCGTTTTTCCTCGGCTGATGCCGCCAAACATCACACCTCGATGGGAAATGGACTTATCCCCCGGCACTTCAATGGTTCCCTTTAATGTATGTACGCGTTCAACTTTCAACATATGTTCTCCCCGTGTTTTCACTTTTTCTTTTGTTTGAAATGATGTGCTTCCAATGCTTTTAGTGCCGTTGTTTGTTCTTCTTTCGTCTTAAGTCCGATTCGGACGGCGCCGCCCTCGCTTTCACGGGCATGCAAGATTTCAATTTCTTTGATGTTGATGCCTTCTTCACCGAGCAGTGTTGTCAATTCGCCCAGTATTCCCGGCTTGTCTTCAACATCTATAATGATGTCGTACAGCGGCGGCATATAGTCCGACCCACTAAACGGCATATCATCCCGCATGCGCTTTGCCTCAGACAAAGCCGATTCAATTGCGTAAGGATCTTCTTGAATCAAACGGGAACGCATGGCTTTCAGCCGTTCTTCCAGCAAATCGATGCCTTTAATCATTTCTTTCCGGTTGTACATGAAGATATCACGCCACATGGCCGGATTGCCGGATGCAATCCGCGTTGTATCTCGGAATCCGCCACCCGCAAAGGAAGCGTAGTCGCTTTCTTGAACCATTTCGACCAGTAATACAGCGGCCAAATGTGGGATATGACTGATTCTGGCGGCAATTTTATCATGTTCTCCCGGCGCAATCAGTATCGGGAAAGCACCCAGTTGCTGGACAAACCCTATCATGATCTCAATGGTATCATTGTGCGTCGTGGCATTGGGCGTCAGGAAAAAGTAGGCGTTTTCATAAAGGGTCGCCGTTGCCGCTTCGATGCCGGCCTTTTCAGACCCTGTCATCGGATGCCCACCGAGGAACTGAACCGATTCGGGAAGCAATCGCTCCGACATTTCGGTCACACACCCTTTCACACTGCCGAGGTCAAAGACAATCGCCCCCGGTTTCAGATGTGGTGCAATCTGTTTGAACAGTGCTTCAAACCCACCTATAGGAACCGCCAAAACGGTCAGATCCGCCGCCGATACTGCTTCCTCCGGCGTCTCCGCCATATAATCGGCAGCTCCGATTTCCAGTGCCCGTTTTCGGGTTTCGGGATTCTGGTCGAATCCGATGACACTGACCGAAGGTATTTTTTTCTTTGCGGCGGCGGCAAACGAACCGCCCATTAATCCCATGCCCAATACGGCAACGCGCTTAAAGTCGCTGATATCCATTGATCTATGCTCCCTTATTTTCTTAATCTATTTGTTCATCTCCAGCGCAAGCATTTTGTGGACCACCTGCATCAAATGATCGAATTTTTCAGGTTTTAAAGATTGAGCCCCATCCGAAAGTGCCTTTTCCGGTTGATGATGTACTTCGATAATCAACCCGTCCGCGCCTGCAACAATCGCTGCCTTTGAAAGCGGTTCAACCGTTGACCATTTTCCCGTTGCATGGCTCGGATCAATAATAATCGGCAAGTGGCTGAGTTCTTTGATAATCGGAACGGCACTGATATCGAGTGTATTTCGAGTGTATGTTTCAAATGTCCGGATTCCGCGTTCACAAAGGATGACGTCGCGATTTCCTTCAGACATAATGTACTCTGCTGACATCAAAAATTCTTCAATCGTTGCCGAAAGACCACGTTTGAGTAAAATCGGACGGTTGCTTCTGCCGGCTCGTTTTAGCAGCGGAAAATTTTGCATATTGCGTGCACCGATTTGAATGAGATCGGCATATTTTTCCGCTTCGTCAAACGTCTCCGTACTCATGACTTCGGTCACAATCGGAAGTCCCGTAATTTCTTTTGCCTTTTTCAGCAGCTTAAGGCCTTCAATACCCATCCCTTGGAAACTGTAAGGTGATGTTCTCGGTTTGTAAGCACCGCCTCTGAGCATCTGCGCACCCGATTTTTTAACGGCTTCCGCAATGGTCATCAGTTGCTCTTCACTCTCGACGGAACACGGTCCCGCCATAATGGCGACATTCCCACCGCCGATTTTGACACCTTCAATGTCGACGACGGTATCTTCCGGGTGAAAATGACGGCTGGCCAATTTAAACGGATGTTGCACTTTAAGAACTTTATCGACGTTCTCATCGGCTTGAATTTGACTCGCATCAATTCGGCTTGTATCACCGACTAATCCCAAAATATTGTAATTGGCGCCGAACGACGGGTGTACTGTGCACCCAAGGCTTTCAAGTTTCGTTTTAATTCTCTCAATCGCTTCCGGTGAAGCATTCTGTTTCATCACAATGACCATTTCTCTCCTCCATAATTCGCCTCTTGGGCGCCGCTTTATCCTTCACATGCGCATTGATCGGGATTGTGCTTCAGTATTAAGTGACGCCGGCGCTGCAGTTTGCCGGCAGATTGGCCAATCTTCAAATCGGATTAAACATCCGGCCTGTGAGCATTAAAAAAGGGACTCTATTCAAGAGTCCCTTGTTTCACATGTGCCTTTTTTAAGCTAAGAGAGTTCCTCGAATCAGAACGATTGACTGCCTATTCTTTTTTAACGTAAAGTAACCAGCGCTAAAATAAAAGCCCCAGTAAAAGTTAAAAAAGTAATATGCACTTGAAGAAACCAATCGATTCATTTTTTCAATCATGAGTTCTCCCTGCCTTTAATCCGTAAGTTATTTTGGATTATAGTCAATCCTGAACCGTCTGTCAACGGTTTATTTTGAATTTTAACAATTATCAAATAAATTAATTATTTTAAATATTTTTTTGAAATTGAAATCGGAACATCGTTCCGCTGTTATCGGAATGCACTTCAATCAATCCATTATGCTGATCTATAATGGATTTTACAATTGCCAACCCAATGCCGTGATTCCCACCGGCACCTTTGTAGAATCGTTTAAAAATGTTTGGCATGTCCGTTTCGGAAATCCCCACGCCGTCATCCCTGATCTCAATCACACAGCCCGTTTCATTGGTATCACAGAAAAAAACCACTTCACTGCGCGCATACCTTAGCGCATTGGAAAGCACATTTGAAAAAGCACGCGCCATACGATGCTCATCGCAAAGGCAATAAACCGGTTCTTCGCTGAATTCAAAGACATAGCGAATGCCCCGCTCTTTAGCAACTGCTCCCTGTCGCTCGGCGACCGTGGAAAGAATTTCTCTGAGGTCATAGGTCTCAAACCCCGCCGCAGAAGTCACCTGATCCACACGTGACAAATACAGGAGATCCTCCACCATTTCCGTCAAGCGATAGGTCTCGCGAATAATGGTATCTCCGGCCTCTTTGGGCTCTAAGATTTCATACTTAATGCCCTCGGCATTGCTCCTAATCACCTGAAGCGGCGTCCGAAACTCATGTGAGACATTTTGAAAAAAGGTCTTTTGTTCCTCATCATAAGCATCGAGCTGATCAGCGGCTTGATTCATGCGTTCCGCCAGTTCCGCGAGTTCAATCTGATTGTAATGCTCCGTCAATTTTGTAAAGTCTCCGCGTCCGATTCTCCCTGCAAATTGAGCGAGTTCCTTAATCGGTCGCGCCATCTTCACCGAGTAAACCACGGACATCCCAACCGCGAGCGCCGATGCAATGCCGAGTACGGCGAGTAAAAACAAATTCACGCGGTCGGAAAAGTTGCGTATCGCCGTCATATCGACATAGTAAACCAGATAGGCATCCTGCATTTCCTCGGGTAAATTGCGATTGCCGAGTGCAGCCAATTTAGCGAGCTTAACGGATACAAAATAATAGTCCCGCTCTCCCGCCGTAATTTCCCGGATGCTCTCACCCTCTAAAGAAATCGCCTCTTGCTTAAGCTGTTCCGTCAGTTGTTCGGGGGCATCCGTATTTAAAATTTCTTTTAACCGCTCATCCGGGTACAGCATGTCATACGTTTCGGAAAGAACCAGCACTTCGGTTTTGTTCCAAGCTCCCATGGGAATCAGGCGAAGATCCCGAAGTGCATCCGGCGCCGTATCCGGCATCGTGGTGTCCGGCACAGTGGTATCAGCAGCCGGCGGAACACCCGTCTCTTGCGTTTCCCCTGGCACGGTTCCGGTCTCGTTCGGCGGCAAATCTCTCGGCGACGGGTCTCCGGCAGAAGCCAGTGCCAAGGCCGACTCAAGCGGCGCATAAACGCTGGCCTCGATATAATCTTCCAGGAATAAATTAAATCCCCAAAAAACGATTAAAAATACCACCGCGATAATAGAAAGGAGCAACAACAACATCCGTGTCCGAATGCTGTGATGCTTGATCTTCCGAAAAATCTTAGTCACGATAGGCACGCTCCTTCAGTCTGAACCCGAACCCCCAGACCGTTTCAATACTTGCTCGGCTCTGTGCCATTTTTTTTCGGAGTCGTCTGACCGTGTCGTCACAAGCCCGGGTTTCGACTTCACTGCTGTATCCCCACACTTTTTCAAGCAATTCACCCCTTGAAACCGCCCGATCCTGATTTTCCACCAGATAGGTCAAAAGGTTGAACTCATTCGGTGTAAGCTCCATTGCGGATTCATTAATCTGAACAGCTTTTCCCGCCAAATGAATGGAAATGTCCGCAAAGTTTCTGAGGGCTGTGTCATTCCCGGCTCTGTCCAGCTCAATACGCCTGAAAATCGCTTTGACCCGCATGACGAGGGACATCGCGGAAAATGGTTTTGTAAAATAATCATCGCTCCCCAGATTAATGCCCGTCGCATAATCCAGTTCGCTGTCTCTTGCGGTCAACATTATAATCGGCACCGTGCTCAACTTTCGAATGGCTTCACAGATGACAAATCCGTTGGAACCCGGCATCATAACATCCAAAATAACCAGGTCACAGGGTTCTGCCTTAAAGGCCTCTAAAAGGGCATCCCCCGTCTCAAACATATTGACGAGATAGCCTTCGCTTTCTAAAAAACGTTTCACCACTTCGCGGATACTCGCTTCATCATCCGCCATATAAATGCGCTTGGCCATATGCGACCTCCTTTTACACTATTATAACGGATTTTTTGAAAAGGGACACCCAAACCACAAGTGGAAAACCTCACAATTTTAAGGCACTTTCGGTGCAAATGCGGCATTTTTGAAGTAAATTTATCCCGAATCAAAATACGCTCTCCCGAAGGAAGACCATGCGCTTTTACCTGCTACAGCATTTCAATCAAATGGACATAGAAACTGATCATGTCTTCAAATCCCTCAACGGCTATGCGTTCATCGTTGCCGTGAATCAAGCCGAGTTCTTCTTTGGAAAGATGCATCGCCGAAAATTTCAGCACATGATCGCAAATATCCGAAAAATGACGCGAGTCACTGCCTGCAAGCATTAAATACGGAGAAACAATCGTGCTCGACCAAGTCTTTTCAATTGCGCGCTTAACGGCGGCAAACCCATCGGAAGCTGTTGATGCATAAGGTGAAGCGGAGCGATAATCCACAATATGCGCTTCGAAACGTGGATCGTTGATGGTGCGCGTCAGATGTTCAAGCGCGCTGTCCTTATCTTCGGTGACGAGCAAGCGCAGGTTCAATCCCACATAGGCTTTCGGCGGTAAAACGTTGTAAGCTTTACTCCCCTCGGCGCGTGTAACGGCAACGGTCGATCGAATCATGGCGTTCATCTCGCCGCCCTGCTTTGTGAAAAGCACCTTAATCAAAGGCTCAAAGCACCACAGATTGGCCAGAACAACGCGCATTCCGAATGAAGAATACCGTCCGAGCGTCTCCAGCATTTCCTTTGCCGGCGGTGTCAAATGCGCTTTAAACGGATGCGTTTCAATTTTTGTAATGGCTCTGGCCACATCGCCGAGCAGAGAGTGCGGCGGTGGTGCGGAAGCGTGTCCGCCCTTACCCGTAACCTCAAATCGGACGTCCATATAGCCCTTTTCTCCGATGCCGACCATGGCTGTCGGAAACGTCACTCCCGGAAAGACACCGTCGACAACCGCACCGCCTTCATCAAGGACGAGCGCGGGGTGGATTCCCCGTTCTTTCAGATGCCTGACAATTGCAGGGGCACTCGGCCCACTCACCTCTTCATCGCCCGAAAAGGACAGGTACACATCTTGCGCCGGTACAAACCCTTTTTCAATCCAATATTCCACGGCTTCTAAAATACCGCACAATGTCCCTTTCGTATCCAACGTCCCGCGACCCCAAATAAACCCGTCTTCAACCGCACCTTCAAATACCGGATGCGTCCAAAGCGATTCCACCGCGGGGACGACATCGTAATGCGACATGAGCACCGTAGGCGCGCCGGATTGTTTTCCGGGCCATCTAAAGAGCAGACCCGTCTTTCCCACTTCTTCTCTGGTACAATGGGTATGTACCCTGGGATAAAGCGTTTTTAACCGGGTTCTGAGTGCTTCAAATTCCGCTTCGTCCACTTCATCCCAGTCGTAACTGCTCACTGTCTTAAAGCGAATCAACTCACTAAAATGCGATACGGCTTTTTCAAAATTCAAATCCGGTTTTTCAGAAGCTTCCGGCAGTATTCCATCCGGCTTGAACTTTGCCGCTCTCAATAGAACAATCGCCGCGAAGAGAATCAGTAACGCAAGTATTCCATATAAAATAACCATTCTGTTTCTCCCTTCCCCTTTATCGGATGACGCCAAACCTCATCATCGGTTTTTTCAAATCAACTCACACTTAAATCAACCCGCGCTTATAGAGTACGCGTGCCACTCCAATGGCAATTAACGCCCCTACCGGGACAAAAATAGAAACCGAATGCGCAAGGCCCGGAAACGATACAAACAAAAGCACCATAAAAATGAGAGGCGCCAGTGCAATTTTCCAGTTCTTGCTCACATAAACAACCGCGAGCCCTCCGAACAACGCCGGTAAGATATTGTCAAAGGCAGGTTTCAAAAGCGGCGCATTCAAAATAGGCGTCAAAGGTGCCAAAAGTGCCACGCCCAGTGCAATAATCAGCGTCGTGACGACCGATGAGGTGGCAATGGCAATCGTTGAAATCACCTCACCCTCGGCCGTCCCCTGCTTTACGCCGGCGTTTTCCATGGCATACAAGGCACAGGGCACTTTGAGATTGGTCAGATTGCCCGTCACAAATCCCAAATACGATCCGCCCGAACCCAACATCGGCGTGAATGTAATAATTTCAATCACCGCCACTGTCCAAAAAATAGGGGCAACGCCGAGCAGCCCTTTCAGTACAACAGCGCCTCCCGGCCAAGCATTGTAGTGCACGCTGATGGCAACCGGAACCATAATCATCATCAAAAAGGCAGACAGCATCCAAAGCCGCCCGTAAAAATGGACCGATTCTTCATAACTTTTTTTCATGTCCGCCCCCTATCCCGTAATCAAAACGGCAAACGCCATTGCACCTAAAATACTGAACGGCAATGCGTAATCTTCAAGCCATTTAAAATGCCATCGTTTAATCAAAAGACCGCAAGCACTCATCACCCCTGCGGAAAATATCAGCACAAATACGGGAATCCATCCTGCATATCCCGAACGGACATCTGCAAATACCACGCCTAAAAATGCGGAAATCATGCCGAGAAACATCGCCGTAATAAAAATTTCACCCCACTGTGTATCTTTTTCTTTGATTCGCACAACCCCCGCCTGAATCTTTTTCAGAAAAAGAGGAATGAGAATCACACTCGGTATAATCCCCAGCGTCATGACCCAGACAATAGCGCTGTATATGGCGGGATCGGAAATCGGGTCCGCAACCGAAACCCCCATTGTCGCCGCCGCAGATGCCGCCGCAGTCAATTCATATGTGATGGCGCCAAGGATACTCAATCGGAGCCACGGGAGCGGCAGTCCCAAAAATTTCGACAGTGAAATGACCCCGAGCAAAATAGAAACGGCAGGTGCTACCGTAAAAGCCGCGCTGACGCGTACCGTCCGCCAAATGCTTTCCTTTGTCATGCCAAGTGCCAAGGCCTGCCTTGTCGCTCTGACAAAAAAGAAAATTGATTGTGCCAAAACAAAAATAATCACAATTCCGGCAATGCCGAAAAGAAATCCGCTGTTCAGATCAAACATAGTTGCCTGCCTCCCCTCTAAAGACCGTATCCGAGACTAAATCCGATGCCCAGCCAGACCAGCGATAATACAAAAAGTGCCATCTGGAAAGGCAGAACGAATTTAAACCACTTCACATAACTGACTTGAGACAAGCTGAGCGCAATGAGCAAAACGGCATTTGTCGGATAGAGGACATTTGAAAATCCGTCTCCGAATTGAAACGCCAGTATACCAAGCTGTCTCCCGACCCCGAGTAAATCCATGATCGGAATGAGAATCGGCATTAGGATAAAGGCTTTTGCACTTCCCGAGCCGATAAAAAAATTCAGGAGCATGACCGCAAAAAAGGCCAAAATCAAAGCGACAAATGGAGAAAAATGATCAAGATTCACCGCAATCGCATACAAAATGGTATCGAGAATATGCCCTTCCGTCATCACATGCTTGATTCCCGTCGCAAGCAATACCAGTAAAATCGCCGGCGACATGTCCCTTGCCCCAATGGCAAATTGTTTGAAGACCCATCCGAAACTGCCTTTGACAATTCTTCCCGAGCCAATGCCCGCCACGAGAAAAATCAATGCGATCAGCGGCAAACTCAAATCCCTTAATGCCGAGACAAAAGGAATTAGCGCCACCAATAACACCATCACCGCCATGGCTCCCGCAAAAAATCGGTAAGCTGCCTGCGGCAATTCTTCCGGCATTTCATCCACCGTTTTTTCGGCCAGCGCACTCAAATCCGCGGTTCCGTTTTTAGGGTTCTCAACTGTCTGCTTTGAAATACGCCGATTCAAAAAAAACAAAAGCACAGCATAAACAGACGCAAAAACGCCCAACCTAAGCAGTGCTCCCGAAAACATCGGCAATGACGCCAATTCCTGCGCAATACCGATCGTGAAAGGATTGGTTACAGCCGCAGCAAACCCCACCCCGCAAGCAAGCACACTGATTCCGAGACCCGTCAAGTCGTCCCATCCCATACGTCGCGAGAGGAGGATCACCATAGGAACCAGCGGAACCACTTCTTCAAAAACGCCGACAAATGCACCGAGCGCCATGAAAAACAGTGTGAGCGCCGCCAACAGTTTTTTCGGACTCTTGGCAAAGCGTTCCGCAACCCAAAAAATGACGCCTTCTATCAGTCCTGCTTGTTTCAGCACATGCAAGGCGCCGCCGATAATCAATAAGAATAAAATGATAGCAATAACCAGCACCCCGGAATCACTGAACAAAACCAGAACGGGGGCTCCGAACCAATTGACGAAGTCAATGCCTCGCGTCGCATTTTCCGTAAAAGTCATCGTTTCCGAATTAAACGTGCCGTTTGGGATCACATAGGTAAGCAATCCCGTAACGATGAGCATCACGACCAACACCAATGCCGCACTGATAAATGTTTTCACTGCAAAATCCGATGCGTTTTTTTCCGCATGCTTGTTGTCTGACAAATGACACCTCCCACTTTTTTGCATTGATATGGACATTATATGCCCAAATACATGCAAAATCAACGGAAGGTGTCAGAAAATTCTGTTTTTAACTATTCGTTTCCGGTATATCAAACCAGAAGGTCGTTCCGAGTCCCACGTCGCCGTCTATGCCATAAGTTGCCCCATGAGCTTTTAAGATTGCGGCGGCAATTGAAAGCCCCAGTCCGGTCCCCGACTTGGATTTGCGTTCCCCTCTATAAAAGCGTTCCCACAGATTGGCTTGAATTTCTTTGGGAATACCGACGCCATCATCCGAAACCGATACATGCCAGTGCCCGTCCTGTTTCTTACAACGTATGTCAATCTGCGTCGCATTTTCACCGTGCAACACAGCATTTCCGACAAAATTATAAATAACCTGTTCCAGCTTAAACGCATCCCCTCTGACCATTGCTTTTCCCTCGCTTTGGACATGCAACACGATATTTTTGCTCAAGCACAGATTTTCAAATTTATCGGCTACGCGATGTGCAAGTGCACACAAGTCAACCGGCTCCCTGTCATAAGTCGCCCGGTCCGATTCCAGTCTTGAAAGATTCAAAATTTCTTCGATCATGCGGCTCAATCGATCCGACTCGTCTATGATAATCCCCAACTGACGTTCCCGTTTTTCGGGTGAATTGCCCGTGACGTCACGCAAAGTTTCCGCGTATCCACGGATCAAACTGAGCGGCGTTCTCAATTCATGGGAGACATTGCCGATCAACTCACGCCTGAGTGATTCCGTATGTTCCAGATTCTCACCCATGACATTGATGTCCTGCGCCAATTGACCGATTTCATCTTTTACCGTCGTTTGGACGCGTGCCTGATAATCTCCTTTTGAAATGGCCTTTGCCGTCTTCCCGATGGCCTCTATCGGTCGGCTGAAATGCAGAGAAATGCGCCATGAAAGCAGAAGCGAAACCACCAGCATAATCAAGATGATGTACAGGAGCTGCTGCTTCAAAATATCTGCCGCTTCGGCTACCGGGACGAGTGAAGCACTCAATACGACAGCGCCCTCAATTTGATCCGTTCCCGTTTCATAAATCGGCGTTGCGACCACCCAATAATCGTCTCCGAATCGTGGGTGCTCATAAGAGGTCTTCACCACTTTTCCACTGTACACATCCTGAACGATGTCCGTAACACTCCACCGCGACAGAGTTGCGCCGCGCATGCTGGAATTCCCTCCTGAACTCCCGTTGCCATTGCCATTTCCGTTTGTGCTGCCACTGGTTCCCGAACTGCCGGTCGGCGCCTCGGTCGCCGGGCCCGTAAGCGACGTCAAATTCCCGGCAACTGTGGAAAACACCTGAAATACGGGATCCCCGTTGTCATCGAGAATTTGCATGTCAAACTGCTGGCTGTATGCAAAGTCTTCGAGTTCCGTCGCAAGTGCCGCATCTTGACCGATGCCGTCTAAATGATCCAGACTCCCCAGCGTCTCACCCCAGGAAGAAGCCTTCTCCGCAATGCGATTGAGCTGCATGTCGGTATAGAGTCGTTCCAGGAAAACGATTTGAAAAAGCCACAACAGCAAAAGCATGACTCCTACGAGAATCATCATACCCAGCCAAAGTTTTACGCCGATGCGCCTCATTTTTTATCCTCCGGTTCAAACTTGTACCCCACACCCCATACGGTCTTAATCCAGCCTCGATAGGCGCCCAAATGATCTCTTAAGGTTTTAACGTGTGTGTCCACCGTGCGGTCATCTCCAAAGTAATCATAACCCCAAACGGCACTCAACAACTGTTCCCTTGAGAAAGCATGCCGAGGATTTTCTGCAAAATATTTTAACAAATCATATTCTTTTGGCGTCATTTGGAGCCATTCCTCACCGAGTTTTACAGAATGCGCATTCTGATCAATGCACAAATCTGAAAATACAATCTTCTCCGAAGAAGGCTGTGTCTCGCCGGAAGTCGGTTGCGCACTTCTGCTCAGTACCGCACGCGCTCTTGCCAAAAGTTCTCTCGGGCTGAACGGTTTCACCATGTAATCATCCACACCGAGCTCAAATCCGAGGAGCTTGTCATATTCTTCACCGCGGGCAGACAACATGATAATCGGAACGCGTGACGTTTCACGAATGCGTCTGACGACCATCCAGCCGTCCACTTTGGGCATCATAACGTCCAGAACAATCAAATCCGGTGATTCTTTTTCGAACATAGAAATCGCCGCCATGCCGTCAGGTGCTTCGCTGACCGCAAATCCGCTGGCTTCCATGTATTCGCGAATCATTTCGCGGATGCCGGCCTCATCATCAACTACCATAATGTGTGCATTTTCCACGGAACAGCCTCCTTTTTCCAATTTCTTTTACCTTAATTATACGCATTTTCAAATAAAAAAACACCCTCTCGGATGTTGTTTTTGGGATTCTTCTTTTTAATGCAGGCACTGAGCGGTGTACCGAATCCTGCCCTAGATCTCCGGTCAACGCTCTTGACTGAATACGCGTTCTGCAAATTTTCCCACCGACTCAATCGCCTTCTTGGGGTTTTCAATGATGAGCAAATGGGTACAATCTTCAAAAGGAACCACTTCCGCATCCGGAATGTGTTCTCCGAGATAAAACGCCGTCTCCGGTGCATACAGCGTGCTTTTATCACCATAGGCGATCAACGCCGGAACATCGATTTGAGGCAAAATGGCTCGATAGTCCGCCTGAACCATTGCAAGCCAAAGCGCAGTCATCACATAAGGATCGTTTTTTCCGATTTCGCGTACAGAGACATCCAACATGTCCCCTTTAAGATACGGGGCAATTGTTCGGACAAAAGCAGCTCCTTCGCGCGGCCAGTCCTCACACATCCGTGCAAGGGAATCGACCGCATCTTCCAGCGTATACTTGCCATGATAAAGCCCAAGAGACCACGATGCATCATTGACCACCTTCGGTGTCATATCAAAGATGCAAATTCCCGCTAAACCTTCTGTACCAAATAGGCGACTGTATTCAAAAACCGTAGACCCACCCATAGACCAGCCGCCGATAACGGCATTTTTTATATCAAGCGACGCCATGAGTTCCTTCAAATCTGTCGCCAGACGTTTTAAAGTCAACTGACTGCTCGTATGTCCGGATTGTCCGTGTCCCCTTTGGTCATAAACAATAACCCGATACTGTTTTGAAAGCGCGTGAAAAAGTTGAATAAAGCGCCTATGATCGGCAGACCAACCGTGAATCAAAACCAGGGCAGGGCCATCGCCCTTCTCTCTGTAAAACAGTTTTACACCGTCACTTGTTTTAAAAAATGCCATCGTTTGTGCCTCCTATGAAACCGGCTGCTTTGCCCCCGAAAGAACCTGATACTGCGAATAACTGAAAAAAATCAACCCGACCCAGATCGGTATAAAAGGCAACAGTACTTTGAATCCAAACGGTTCTTCAAAGACCAACACGCCGATAACCATCATGATCGTCGGTGCAATGTACTGCAAAAATCCCACGACGTTAAGCGGTAATTTTTTAGCGCTTTCTGCGTAAAGCAAAAGCGGAATCGCTGTTATTGGGCCGCTCAACACAATCAACCCCCAAAACAGCCAAGGCAAATTACCGGTGATTCCCGTCCCACCGACTTCAGAAAAAATCATATACGCCAGTGACGGAATGCCGATGATGAGCGTTTCAAACCCAAGTCCGTCCAAACTGGTCAGCGGTGATCGTTTTTTCAAAAGGCCATAGATGGCAAATGAGCACGCAAGTGTAATTGCAACAAACGGAAATTGTCCGTATAAAAATGTTTTCATCAAAACACCGCTTCCGGCAAACACCAATCCCACTTTTTGAAGTTTTGTCAGCTGCTCTTTATAAAAAACGGCGCCGAACAGCGTCAAAATCAGCGGATTGATAAAATACCCCAAACTGGATTCTAAAACATACCCATTATTCACAGCCCAAATATAGAGTAGCCAGTTGATTGAAATAAAAACCGACGGTAACAACGTTCTCACCCAATTCTCGGGAGACGCAACAACGGCTTTGAACCGCTTCATATTCTTTTTTAGTTTCAGAACCAGAAGAATAAACAAAAAAGACCAAACCACGCGTTGCGCGAAAATTTGATAAGGCGTCAGTGCTCCGACAAGTTTCCAATAGAGCGGCAAAAACCCCCAAATTACAAAGGCGGAGACACCTGCCGTAAATCCTTCAATATAGCGTTGCCTATCCATAAATACACTCCCGAAGTTTAATAATAGAACCATCATATCAGATTTTAAGAGAAGTACAAGCTTTTCATGATGGGCAGATACAGATTTATACTTGATTTCATAAAAGAGAGGTGTTCCTTATGTGGTTTCAAAAAACAGCAGATGATACACTCCGCGCATTTGGCGTATTGCATTCTCAAGGGCTCAATCCCGAAGCAATTTCCACCCTTCAAAAAAAATACGGCAAAAATGCCTTAAAGGCCAAAAAGAAAACCGGCCTGATCACAAAATTTCTCATGCAATTTAAGGATATGCTGATCTATGTCCTGCTCGGTGCGGCGGTGATCACACTGTTGATTCGAGAATATACAGATGCGATCATTATACTCGTTGTCGTCCTCCTCAATGCGGCCATTGGGCTCTTCCAAGAGAATAAAGCGGAAAAGGCCATTGAATCCCTACAAAAGCTTTCTTCTCCCAAAGCCGTGGTACGGCGCGGCGGTCAAATTTATGAAACAGAAGCTTCCGAACTCGTCCCAGGAGATATCGTCCTCCTCGAAGCCGGTCGATATGTCCCTGCCGACTTGCGCCTCTTAGAGACGGCCAACTTAAAAATAGAAGAATCGGCACTCACAGGGGAATCCGTTTCGTCCGAAAAGGAAGCATCTGCTGTCTTTAAAACGGATAAAGTCCCATTGGGGGATCAACTCAATATGGCTTTTATGTCCACACTGGTGACTTATGGTCGCGGTGAAGGCATCGTCGTCACGACAGGGATGAATACGGAAATGGGCAAAATCGCAAAACTCCTTGATGCGGAGACCAATGAAATGACACCCCTCCAAAAACGGCTTGAAGAACTGGGCAAAACCCTCGGCATCATCGCCATCGTCATCTGTTTCCTTGTCTTCGGAATCGGTCTGTTCCAAGGCCGCCCTCTTTTCGATATGTTCTTGACGGCCATCAGCCTCGCCGTCGCAGCCATCCCGGAAGGACTTGCCGCCATCGTTGCCATCGTCCTCGCTCTCGGTGTCACTCGGATGTCTAAAATCAACGCCATCGTCAAAAAACTGCCCGCCGTTGAAACGCTCGGTTCCGTCAATGTTATTTGTTCGGACAAAACAGGGACTCTGACACAAAACAAAATGACTGTCGTCCGCTATTGGATAGACGGCGAATTGCATACCGTTTCAAGCGGCAACCCGAAAATTGAACCTTCAACCGTCACACAGATGGGACATTCAACCGTTGCACAGATGGGAAAAAATCTCTTAGCGGAAGCCATGGTTCTCTGTACCGACGCCACTTACAATCCCGAAACCGGCGACAGTACCGGGGATCCCACAGAAATCGCACTTTTAGAGTTCGGATTAAAACAGGGACTGGATAAAACCGTCCTAAGCAGAGCATTCAAACGCCTCTCTGAAAATCCTTTTGATTCAAATCGCAAATTGATGTCCACTTTGCATGAATACCCGGAAAAAAACAGGGTTTATGTGAAAGGGGCCATTGATCAACTGATTAAACGGTGTACAACGGCTTATGAAAACGGGTTCTCGGTTCCACTGGATGTTACAAAAAAAGAGCACCTATTACAAACTGCCGAATCAATGTCTGCCGAAGCACTCCGCGTTCTTGCCGCCGCATATAAAACAACCGATGGTCCGCTTGAACCCGAGGATTTTGAACGCGATTTGACTTTCATCGGTTTTGTGGGCATGATCGACCCTCCGAGAGAAGAAGTTAAAAAATCGATTGCCTCTGCGATTCGCGCAGGCATACGCCCCGTTATGATCACAGGAGATCACCAGACGACTGCCGTTACCATTGCAAAATCCCTCGGCATCGCAGAAGACCGTTCACAAAGCATGACCGGCGCCGAAATCGACGCCCTATCGGATGAGGCCTTTGCTAAAGTAATCGATCGATGCCGCGTCTTTGCCCGAGTTTCTCCCGAAAACAAGGTTAAAATCGTCACTGCCTTTCAGTCTTGCGGCAATATTGTCTCCATGACCGGCGACGGGGTAAATGACGCCCCTTCTCTCAAGCGCGCCGACATCGGTGTTGCCATGGGGATTACGGGAACGGATGTCTCAAAAGACGCCAGTGACATGATTCTTTTGGACGATAATTTTACCACCATCGTCCATGCCATTGAAGAGGGACGAAACATCTATGCCAACATCAAAAAAACCGTCGTTTTCTTATTATCCTGTAATCTGGGAGAAGTGATTACCATCGTGGCATCCATTCTATTTTCATGGCCTATTCCACTTTTACCGACTCAAATTTTATGGATCAACCTGATTACGGACTCTCTACCCGCCATTGCACTCGGCGTCGACCCGGATGACCCCACCGTCATGAACGACCCGCCGCGCGATCCGAAAGAAAGCTTTTTTGCCGGTGGTGTCACTTCCAGAGCCATTACGGGCGGTGTGCTCATCGGCGTACTTACACTTGCAGCCTTTACTATCGGCGTCTCTGAATACGGTTATTCCCTCTATGATGCCTTGCCGGACGCCGTACTCGTTTATGCCCGCACAATGGCATTTGTCGTCCTCGCCGCCTCTCAGCTCTTTTATGCGCTGTCCATGCGTCATGCCAAAAAGTCCGTCTTTCAAATCGGATTGTTTTCCAACCCCTATTTGATCGGCGCTATTCTCTTTGGCTTTATCCTTCAATTTGCAGTCATCTCCGTGCCCTCTTTTTCAAATGCTTTCAAAGTACAATTTTTAGGTTTGCGAGATTGGGGAATTGTCATCGCTTTGTCGCTGATCCCGTTCGCCGTCAATGAAGCCGCCAAACACATCAGAAAAAAATAAGGCCCGGCGGCATTCCGTCAGACCTTATATCACTCTATCCGATTAAATAACACGTCATGGATATGGCACCCATGATGCAATCGTCATTGAAAACTTCAATGGCATCCGTCTCGTTCGCCGCACCTAAAACATACAGGAGCGGGTAGTAATGCTCCGGCGTGTAAAACGCCATTTCTGCGGACGGACCCGCTTTCTTGTAGTTCACCACATCGTCAAAACGCCTCGCCTTTACGCGATCTGCCACATAGCGGTCAAAAGTTTCCGCCCAATCGTAGCCGCCTGCCATAGACCAATTCATTCTGGACAAATTGTGAACGACATTTCCGCTCCCAAAGATCAAAACGCCTTCATCTCTGAGCGGCTCCAATGCTTTCCCAATTTGATAATGTACTTCTGCCGGGGCATCTCCATCAATACTGAGTTGCACGAGCGGAATATCGGCCTTGGGATACATGCGGTGCAGAACCGACCAACTCCCGTGGTCAAATCCCCATTGATTATCTACTTTTGCGCGTTCACCCAACAATTCCGAAACGCGTTTTGCCAACTCCGGGTCTCCCTGAGCCGGATAGACAATTTCATACAAAGGCTTCGGGAACCCATACATATCATAGATGGTTCGCGGGGTCTTTTCTGTATTGACACGGGTGCCATGCGTATACCAGTGTGCAGAAATGCAAAGAATGGCCTTAGGTTTCGGTAGGCGTTTTGCGACAGCCTCCCAATTGTCTGTATATTGATTGTCTTCGATCGCATTCATCGGTGAGCCGTGTCCGATAAACAATACCGGCATTTTATTCATGGCAACCTCCTCCATTTTTTTAATCATAGCATATGCCTCATCTAAATGCCATAAAAAACGACGGTTTTTCAAAGTCTCCTCCGAAAAGCCGTCATTTCAATACATACACCATTTGATTCTGAAAATGATTCTATTTTCAGTTCTATAAATTATCCGATTCCGTAGCGCCGCTCACACCGTCCGGTGCTTCCGGTAAGCTGTCTTCGCCTTCTACGGATTCAGAAGCGCCGCTTTCCCCGTCAGGACCGCCTTCCGGTGGGACGTGATGTCCGCCGCCGCTCGGAACGGAATTGCCGTCAGGAGCCGGATGCTGTTTGTCCGTCACTGTGGCACCACTCTCCGTATCGGTGGTGACGGTTGATTCATCGATTGCACCGTCTGTAGCCGCTTCGGTAGCAGATTCCGTATCAGATCCTGTGACGGATTCCGTAACAGTTGGCATCGTTGTCGTTCCTGTTACTTTGTCTGTGCTACATGCGGCAAAGGCGAGCACAATGGCCAAAAGGACGCTGAATATCGCTAATTTTTTCCCGTTTTTCTTTATCATACACCTTATTCCTTTCCTCTCATACCGGATTGCATCTCTGAGGCAACCGATTTCGGCAACGTCTCTCGGATGCAATTTTATTTTTTAATTCAGTATAAGAGGATTGGCTTAAATGAAGCTTAAGTGTATGGGGCATGTTTTTTTAATAATTTGTGAACAGTTAAAAATACTTTCTTAGATTTCCATTTCAAGCAGAGCCGCGCTTAAACTCTTGCCGTGCTTATCAAGCGAAAGCGAACGCGTTACACCACCGCCCAGAGCGTCATACATCACAAAGTTGAGAGCACCGAGATTCGGCAATTCGTATCGAACGACTTCCCCTTGAACAATGTCTTTAAACCAAGATTTTACACGCTCTGCCGTTGCACCCGCAAGGAGTTTTTCATAATCCGCTTTGTCATATGCAATCAGTGAGATATTTGAAATATTGCCTTTATCACCGGTTCTTGAATGTGCGATTTCTTTTAATTTCATGACCTTATACCTCCTCGTAGACAACCGAAACTTTGACAGCTTCACGCGGAACGAAGATCGAAGCCACCGCTACAACTTCCTTGACGGATTTTGTCGCTCCGCCGCCGCCTGTAGGCCCGTTTGTATACAATGCTTCTACTTCGTTGGCAATCTTGACGGCTTCTTCTCTGGAATCCGTTCTGCCGGCAACATGCAGTCTGACTTCGCTGACTTGCGGTTTTTCCCCGAGCAGCGCCGAGCTGATATAATCGCCGTAAAGGGAATTGACGCCGATGTAATCCACTTTGAATTCTGTTATTTTGCATGCCGTGGCTTTTAAGCGCTTAGATACGATTTCACCGGCTAATTTTGCTTTTTCAAAAGCGTTGGAGCCGCCGTAACTGATTTCGCCTTCCCCGATAAAGCTGTCTTTGTAACCGATGCTCACTTTAAGCGTTTCCGGCTTTATTTTCCCGGTTGCCCCTGTAATATAGACGCGATCTTTGCCTGCGCTTTCCATCACGACACCGGTATAATCGGCAATGCCGTCCGGTGTAATGTACGCACTCGGATCATGGATTTCGTAGATGAGTTGTTCCGTACACGTTGATGTCGTCACAAGACCGCCTGTTCCCTCTACTTTTGTAATCACAACTTCACCGGTTTCGGAAACTTCGGCGATCGGGAATCCTAAATTCCAAGGATCCGGAACTTCTTTGAATCCGGGATCGGCATAGTATCCGCCTGTGACTTGTCCGGCGCATTCCAAAAGGTGGCCGGCCATAATCCCTTTTCCGATATGATCGGCGTCTTCATAAGGCCATCCGAATTCATACATCAGAGGTGCCAGTGTCAGAGCCGGGTCAGCAACACGTCCTGTGACGACAATATCAGCGCCGTTTTCAAGGGCTTCAATAATCCCTTCGGAACCCAAATAGACATTTGCGGAAACAATTTTGTCTTTGAGGACTTTGAGCGGTGATTTGAATTCGAGAATTTCGTTGTCGAGGTATTGATCGATGGAGCCGAAGATGTCGTCTCCGAGTACCGCTGCAATTTTCAGACCTTTAATACCCTTTTCTTCAGCCATTTCCTTGATCACGCGGACAGCCGATTCCGGATTTGCCGCGCCCATGTTGGTGATAACTTTAATGCCCTTTTCGGCGCAAAGCGGTAACACGCGATCCATTCGATATTCAAGCAGTTCATTGTAACCTTTTTTCGGGTCTTTGAGCTTAGCGGCCTGAGCAATGGCAATCGTGCGCTCTGCCAAGCATTCAAAGATGATGTAATCCAAATTGCCTTTTTCCATGAGAACGAGTGCGGGTTCCAAGCGGTCCCCGCCGTAGCCTGCACCCGATCCGATACGAATCGTTTTCAAAACATGCCTCCTATACGATTTCTAAATTGCAATAACGCCGATGATGACCGACACGATCAGCATCACGATTGTTGTCAAAAATGCCAATGGAATGGTTTTCTTTTGATGTTCTCCGAGATCAACACCCGTCAATCCGACGAGAAGGAACGTAGAACCCGTCAATGGGCTGACCGGGAATCCGGTTGTCATTTGTCCCAAAATAGCCGCACGGCCTACATTGAGTGGATCCACGCCAAATGCCGATGCCGCTTGAGAAAGAACCGGGAGAACACCGAAGTAAAATGAATCCGGGTCAAACAATAAGCTGGCAGGCATACTGACAATCCCCGTAAGGAGCGGAATGACCTTTCCGAGGCTCATCGGAATCATGGCTACCGTCACTTCCGCCATTGCGGAGAGCATGCCGGATCCCTTGAGAATTCCTGTGAAGAGACCTGCCGCAAACAGAATGCTTGCCATCATAAGCGCCGCTTTTGCATGGGCATCAACGCGTGCGCGTTGGTCTTTCACATTTGGGTAATTGAGTACGAGTGAGAATGCAAACGCCATCATAAAAATAACGGTCGGTGAGAAAATACCTTTAATTAAGACGGCAATAGCGACAATAATGGTCAAAATATTGATCCAGAACAATTTAGGACGGGCAAGACTTGCTTTCTCTTCATCGACGATTTTTTCGATGACGACATCATCCACATTTGCCCCTTCTTTTTCAATGCGTTTCTTTTCGTTTCTTCCGAGCGTATACGCAATGAATAAAACAAACAAAATACCGCAGATAACCGGAATGAGCATCGGATTAAACAGTTCTGTTACAGAAACCTCTAAAGCAGATGCCGCTCTGAGCGTCGGGCCCCCCCAAGGTACGATATTCATCGTTCCGGCTGCCAGTGCTACGATTGTCGCCAGTGTGGTTCTTCTCATGCCCAGTGCATCGTAAAGCGGCAACATTGCCGGGATGGTGACCAGGAATGTCACGGCACCCGATCCGTCCAAGTGAACGAGCATCGCAAGAATTGCCGTCCCCACGGTAATTTTTGCGGGATCTTTTCCGACAACTTTGACGATTCCGCCAATAATCGGTTCAAATGTACCGGCATCCGTGAGAATACCGAAAAACAAAATGGCAAAGATGAACATTGTTCCCGTCGGGGCGATGCTCTTTATCCCGTCCACAATAAAGGTGTTGAGATCTCCGGCAAACCCTCCGATTAAAGCCGCAATAATCGGAACCGCTATCAAAGCGACAACCGGTGATGCTTTTTTTGTCATAATAAGTGCCAGCAAGACGACAATTGTCAGAAAACCCAATAATGCTAACATGTCATACCCTCCTACTAAAAATTTTATAAAATAATTGAATGGCACTTTCCTATTACGCAAATGCGATGCCAACTTTTTCTGGTTCTCAAAAAATGAAATAGAACAGCCTGTTTTCAACGGTCTTTCCCTTTATATATATATTCGAGCCCGATTTTATGTTTTTATAAAAACACATTTTTTCTAAAAATTTAGAATTTTAAAACGCATTTATCGTTAAAACTTAGTCAATCAAGTCTATTTAGCCGCATATTTCCCACATAATTGCCGCATTTCTAAAGATTTAGAAATGAAACAGGGCATTTCTATTTTTTTAGAAATACCCTGTTTGAATGTCTATTTCATTTTGTTGTAGAGGGTCGCCAATGAAATCCCCAAATGCTCCGAGGCCTTTTTTTTACCTTCCACCGTGTCGCCAAATATAAAAAGGGCCTCTGAAATGGCGCGATGCTCTGCTTCTCTGACAACTTGATCCAGTGATTTCGTCTCCACAAGATGCAAACGCGTGCCTTCGGCTCTGATGAGTTTCGGCAAGTGTTCAATCTCAATATTGAAATCATCTGTCATATTGGCCGCAAAATCAATGGCATTTTTAAGCTCGCGGATATTGCCCGGCCACGAATAGTGACGTAAAAGACGTCTTGCCGAGTCGGATAAAATCAAACTCCGTTTCAACTTATCCGCCGCAAGGTTCAAGAAATGGTCAATCATTGGATCGATATCGTCCCGCCGTTCCCTGAGCGGCAGAATGGTAATCGGGAAAACCGCTACTCTGTAATAGAGGTCTCGTCTGAATGTATGCGCCTCCACCATTTTATTGAGGTCCCTGTTGGTTGCGGAAATCACGCGCACATCGATATCGATTTCTTCTCCGCCGCCGATTCGTCGAATACGCTTTTCTTGCAGTACGCGCAATAATTTGGCTTGAAGCGCATAATCCATTTCTCCGATCTCGTCGAGAAAGAGCGTCCCGCCGCCTGCCAGTTCAAACAAACCGAGCTTCCCGCCCTTTTTCGCCCCTGTAAACGCCCCTTCTTCATATCCGAACAGTTCGCTTTCCAGAAGTGTACTCTCAAAGCTGGCACAATTTACGGCCAGGAAAGGCCCGTTACGACGCGGACTGGCATCGTGAATGGCATGTGCATACAATTCTTTTCCGGTTCCGCTTTCCCCTGTGATCAGAACATTGAGTTCTTTTTGAGCAATTTTAAGCGCGATGGCCTTCGTCGATTGAGCCGCCGAATCCACCGCTAAAATGTCGTCGAAGCCGTAGCGCGTTTGACGCATGGCATTCATATGGGATTTCAATTTTTCGATCAGGCGTTTGGATTGATTGAGCTGATCGGTTAATTTATAAATGTCATGCGGTTCCAAAACCAATGAAATCCCGCCAACCACGACCTCATCCCATATGATCGGCGTCATGTTGACAATGTACTGAACATCACCCATTTCACGGATAACGCCGATTCTTGATTCGCCCGACTTAATGACAAAAGGCAATCGTGCACCCGGCCGAATTTCTTCAAGGGATTTTCCGAGAATACGCGCTTCCGTCACCCCCGTAATGCGCGTATAGGCGGGATTGATATAGCACACGACCCCATCCATATCGGCGACAAGCGCGCCGTCATAAAGTGAATCCAATATGCTTCTGACTTTATCATCCACTAAAACTCGATCCATCTTGTCCACCTCTCAACAAAAAAGGCTCTACAATAAATGTTGGGGTGGATAAAATCCACTCCAGCATTTTATTCTTTTTTTGACTCAATAAAAATGCACTTATTCACGACATTCTATTAGAA